>DAOURZ010000130.1 GCA_030627475.1 Deltaproteobacteria bacterium
AACCCCGCCCCTACTGATTGAATTTAGAGGCTGTCCCGCTTTACGTTGGTAGCCTTTTGTAGGGACTACAGGATTTAGGGATTGAATGGTTGGATGAAATGTTTAAATAATCTGCGAAAATCTGCGAAAATCTGCGAAATCTGTGGATGTGACTAACATGAAAATTCAAAATTCTTCCGGTTTTACTTTACTTGAAATTTTGATTTCAATTTTTATATTTGCTATTATTATTACAACTGTTTTTGGTTCATATAATTTTGTTTTGTCCAGTTCCGAAACTGTTGATAAAGCCATCTCATCTTGTCAAATGGGACAAAACTGCCTTAATCGGATGATTATTGATCTGGAATCAATACATGTAAGCCGCTTACCTGCGTATTCTCCTCCGGATTTTGACGATTCTCCGGATATTTATCGAATTACAGGAGAGATTTCAGATGTAAACGGTGCTGCCTTTTCAAGGCTTGTATTTACTTCACTTGCTCATGTGCCGCTTAAATATGGACCAAAAAGCAAAATGCCGGAAATAGTTTATTATGTTCAGGCTGGCAATGAAAACGATTTTGTGATGAGGCGTGCTGACAATGTGTACTCTGATGAACCATTTGAAGAAAAAAAAAGCGATCCAATATTATGTGAAAATATCAAATCGCTCATATTTATTTATTATGATCAGGAAGGAAACGAATATGAAAATTGGGATTCTGATCTTGAACAGTTCGGGCATGCAACACCTGTAGCAATAGGAATAAAACTTGAGATCGGAAACGATTCGGATTTCCAACTGTTTGAAACCATGGTAGCTTTACCTGTTTACAGAGAAAAAACAGGTAAATTATGATATAGCTGGTTCCTAAGGATAAATGGTATATGCAAATATCAACAAAAGATTTTGGAAAACAATGGTCAACATTGATCCGGAATATTCAAAGAAATTGTGCTGAAATTACAATTAGCGAGGATGGCAAACCAATTGCCACTTTATTGCCTTTTAGAAAAAAGGGTTATAAAAAATCGAAATTCGGATGCATGAAAGGAACTGTAAAAATCTTAGGTGATATTATTGGTCCAACAGGGGAGGAATGGGACGTTGAGAGATGATACTAAAAAACAATCATGGAATAGCTCTGCTGATTACGTTATCTATTATATCGGTATTAATTGCGGTATCATTGGAATTAAGCAGAAATGCCCGCTCCGCTGTTATGACAACTGCTGCTGCCCGTGATCGACTGACTCTTTTGCATATATCATCATCCGGTATAAATGTGGCGATGGCGATGCTTGTAAAGGATAAAAAAGAATCACAGACAGATTCTATTCAGGAAGACTGGGCTGATCCGGAAAAGATCATAGAGGTGCTTAATGACATTCCGTTTGAGGATGGAAACGTCAGTGTTATCATAAGTGATGAAATAAGCAGAATTCAGGTAAACGCTCTTGTGCAATTTCCTGAAGGACGCGAACCAAATAACCCTCAAATGTTTATGTGGGACCGTTTTTTGAGCTATTTCGTCTCTCAGGATGATTTGCTTGAAGAAATTGAGCCTGGAACAATTATAAACTCTGTTAAAGACTGGCTTGATTCGGGTGACGACGATGCGATTACCGGGCTGAACGGAGCTGAATCAGATTATTATCAAACTTTTGAACCTCCGTATTCCTGCAAAAACGGTCCGATAACATACCTTGACGAACTTGCTCTTATCAGAGGCATTACGTCTGATCTTTTCTACGAACATGAAAAACGACCTGGCATTTCCGGATATATGACTATCTATGGGATAACGGATGTCGGCGCTTATGAAGGTAAGATAAATATCAACACAGCAGAGCTTCCGGTTTTAACTGCGCTTTTGCCTTTAGAAGATGAACCTTTTGCACAGGAAATATTCGATTACCGACAGGAAAAAAATGATTTGGAATATATGCATGATCTTTCAGGTTTAACATGGTATAAGAAAGTCTCAGGGGGTAGCGATATTACAATTGATCCGGAGCTTATCACGAATTCAAGCGATTTATTCAGAATCAAATCTGCTGCGACCTTACATGAAATGAAAATGACTGTTACAGCGGTTGTACAAAGAAAAAAAGACGGCAAAACAGGGAAGCATATATGCCGGATTTTAAGCTGGGAAATATTATGAGCAGAAACATCCTTGGCCTTGATATACGAGATGATGCAATATCGGCTGTTCTCGTAAAGAGCGGCATTAAAACAAACAGTATAGAAGCCCATGAGTATATTTCGGTATCGGATCAAAAAGATATTGCGAGCGATATAGACTCGTTGCTTAAATCACTATGCAAGCAAACAGATATATCCGGTTCTGTTTGCGTTGCTTCATTTCCGGCAAACCGGATATCTTACAGAAATATTAAGCTCCCCTTCAAGGAACAAAAAAAAATAAAGCAAATACTGCCCTATGAGCTTGAATCAACACTGCCGTTTTTTGTGGATGATCTCATCATAGATTATAATTCCATAAAATTGAAGAGTCGATCAGGCTCTGCCGATTCTACAGATATCGCTGCGGCAGTAGTTGAAAAATCCGCAATAGAATTATACCTTAAAACACTTGCATCCTTTAATATTAAACCACAAATTGTTACTATCGGAGGCTATCCAACAGCGCTCTGCCTTTCTGTCGACACAACTGTGCCTGAAAACCGGCTTTTTGTCGATATCGGCAACAAAAACTGCTCTGTGTTTATTATTGTTGCAGGACAAATATATCTCATACGTTCCTTTCCAATAGGCGCGGCCGGTTCATCAACAGAGAAATCATTCTGCAATGAAATTAAACGGACACTTTATGCCGGTGAAGAGATTTTCGGTTTTGATCTTCAGCCGGATGGAATATTCATTACAGGATGCAATCCTGATATAGTAAATTACGAGCAGGATATAGAGCGCATACTGGGAATATCTGCCAAACGAACCGATCTTCTAAGCCATACAGGCTTTATTAGAAAAAATCCTGAATTGTCCTGGAAACCGGAACAAATGGACAATGCGCTGGCCCTTGCGCTGACAGGAATTGAGGGGTTTAAGGTTTTTAATTTTCTCAAAGGCCCATTTGCAGCAAAAAATTACTGGGTGGAGCACAAAAAAAGTTTAATCAAAACAGGAATTCTTGCAGGACTTGTTTTGGCCTTGATATTTGTTAATATTATTCTTAAAACTCATTCAATGGAAAAAAAGCTGGCAGGCTTGAATAATCAAATAACCGGCATTTTCAAAACAACATTTCCTGATGTAAAAAATATTGTAGATCCAATTCAGCAGATGCGTGTAAAGTTAAAAGAGGCTCAAAAATCCTCAATGTTTTCCGGAAAAATCGGCAACCATGCATACGCTATTAATATTTTAAAGGATATCAGTGAGTTTACACCAGATGATATTGATGTTAACCTTACAAATCTTGTAGTTGATATGGAAAGCGTATTGATTGCCGGAGACACAAACAGATTCAATTCTGTGGACGATATAAAGCGCGGGCTGGAACAATCGGATTTGTTTCTTAAAGTAACAATCAGCTCTGCCAACATGAATAAATCCGACAACCGTGTACGTTTTAAATTAAAGGCGCAGCTATAGAGATTTTCGGATAACTAATACGCCTTCCTTCTTCTGGCCTTGTGTAATTGATTATCTGAAAATCTCTATAATCAGCAACAAATAAAGAGCAAATATGAAACTGAGTAAACGTGAAAAATATTCAATTTATGCTGTATCAAGCCTTGTATGCCTTATTGTATTGATTCAATTATTGTCTCCCCTTATTGAAAAAAGAAAGCGTCTGATCAGGGCCATTCCGGTTAAATCAGGCCAGCTCGAAGAGATACAACTTCTAAAATTAAAATATGACGCCATGAACAAAGGGGCAGAACTGGCAAATGTTCTTTTTTCAAAAAGGGAAAAGGGCTTTACTCTTTTTTCCTTTCTTGACGAACTTTCAGATAAAGCAGGCATAAAAAATAATATAGTTTATATGAAGCCTTCGACTTCTACCGATAAAAACACCGGATACAAGACCTCAATTGTTGCAATGAAACTTCAGGCCATAACGCTCAAAGAACTGACCTCTTTCCTGCATAGGGTAGAAACATCAAAAAACATTGTGTACATCACAAGACTTTCAATTTCAAAAACAGGCAAAAAAAAGCATTCTATAAATGTGCTGTTACGGGTTGAAACGGGGGATAATTGATAAGGGATAATTGAAAATTGATAATTGAGAATGGGAGAGGAGTTGGGAGTTAGTGGGGTAGGGATTAATGAATAATTTTAAAAAACGGCTGCTATATTTTATTTATATTATAGTGGTAATAGTTCTTTTTATATACTATCTTTTTCCGTCAGATGCTGTAAAAAAATACGTTGCAGTTGAGTTTAATAAGCTTCATCCTGATTTTAACATTTCGATTAATTCTATTAAGCCGGTTTTTCCGCCTGGTTTGAGGCTTTATAATGTAAAAATTTATAATGTAAATAATTTATTATTCGAAGCGGAACAGATAACGATAACTCCCGTGCTTTTGTCACTTCTCAGCGCAAAACCTGCTTTTGCTTTTAAAGGCAAAGCATATGATGGTTTTTTGGAAGGAAACGGTACCCTTATTAAAAAAACAGGTACAAAAAACCCAAACATAAAAGATATGAACGGCCGCAAGATTGAGGTAAAAACAAAATTATACGGCATTAATATAAAAAATATATCTGCCATTCAAAGGCTGGTCGAGCGTGAAATAACAGGAATACTTGACGGATTATTTTCATTCAACAGCAGTGAATCAACCGGAACTCTTATGGCCGACATCAACATATCCGACTGCGAGATCGAACTTTTACTACCTCTTTTCAATCTTAACAGTATTGCTTTTACCGACATTAAAACCAAAGCTGTTATAAATAACAAGAAAATTCAAATAAATGAATGCATCATAAAAGGCAAACAGGCAGATGGCAGGATTTACGGCTCTGTCAACTTAAAGAATCCATTCGGACAAAGTGTTTTAAACCTG
>DAOURZ010000231.1 GCA_030627475.1 Deltaproteobacteria bacterium
CCCAAATTTTATCTTTAATAATCATCAATATATTTTTTCCCTTTCTTCCTTTATAAAATAAATCCATCCTTCAAATATTTCCACGAATGTTTTAAACGGAGCTTCTATGATAAAATCAAGAACAAAAACAAAAACATTTATATTGGAAAGTTTTGTGGAAAGCCATTGTCCTATTTGCAAAATAGGAATTGAAAATAGATCAGCAGCAAAAGAAATAATTCCTTCTTTCCTTTTTGTAACGACAAGCTCTCTTGCATTTTGGCGAATTCTGATACTGAAATAGCTAACTACACAAAGGAAAAATAAAAACAGAGCGATGCTCACAATGTTGAAATCGATTTTTCTAAGCGCGATAATTATTAAGCCAAAAGAGGCAAAGAACAACATTAAATAAAAAAATCTAAAAACCTTTAGAAAAAGTGATCCTTTGGACAAAAGTCCCTTCATTATAAACGGTGAATTTGCATAACTGTTGTAAAGCATTTCTTTTATTCCAACAACGATCAGGTCGGTATTTTTTTTGCTCGGAACTTTAATTGTCACAACAACTAAAAACATCAAGATAGGCGGAAAAAGAATATTTATTCCCAATGCAAGATAATTAACATGTTCTATAATATATTTATCAAAAGGAAGTTCTAAAATCAAAGCCAGAACCATTTTAGTCGCAAAAATATAAATAATACTTCTCACTGCTGCTCGACGAAGTTTTATTTTTGCCTCTTTATATTTTTTAACGCACGCCTCTTTGACGGCGTCTTCTAAATAAAAATGATGCGAGATTATTTTATCTATATTGCCAATATTATTAGAAAGCACATTCTCTAAAACGGTAAAATAGGCAAGATTTTTTTTGACAAATCTAGAAAAGTTCTCGCTCAACGGATGATTTATTTCTTTGTCAATTTTATTAACAAGCGAATCCATATTCTGCGATAGCTTTAAAATCAATTCTTCGGAAGGAGCAAAGAACCATTCGGGATGCTTCAATTTAAAAAGCCGATATCTGATTAAAGACAAATCGGATTTTGTTAAATTTTTCAAAACTGCAATATAAATTTGATTTTTTTTATCTTCCCTGCTCATCAGCCTTTCTGGCACTTTCAACTTTTTGTCTATTATTTGATCAGCGAAATTGACAATTGCGTCTTCTCTTTTACAAGGAGCAATTTTTTCCTCTATCTCACAAGATGCCATTTCCGTAATCCAATTAAATAAATATTCACTGCCATTTTCTTTGCTACCTGTCTCCTCTGGAATTTTATTGATTAGCAAAGTATATTTCTCAATTATTTTTTCTATCTCGCTTATTCTTTTTTCAGGAATTTTGTCGTTGGGTAAATATCTTGCCCTAATCAATTCAGATATTAAAGCTTTCGCAACGTCAAGCTCGCTTTTTTCTGTTGTTAGTCTCCGTTTTAATATTCTCTCAATGGCATTTTTTACAACGTTAGCACCGGCTTCAGCAATTTTGTCAACCATTTCGCTGAGCATACGCTCCTCCTCGTCCAAGAAAAGCTTCATCTGCTCCGGATTGTCAATGTTAATTTTGGCGTCGAACTCTGTCTTCTCAATCTCCAACTTCGCATTCAACAAAGCAATCTTCGCATTCTCAACAATCTTTGGCATCTGTGAATGAGCCACTTCCTTGTCAATGACCATGCCCCTAACAAGCTCTGTCTCGTCTAGGCTTTTCCCATGCTTCTTTAAGACTTTGATTAAATCAATGTCAGCCTTTAGCTTTCCATCCTTTTCCTCTGCAACCTGCCTAACAGCTTCAACAGCCAATTTGGCAAAGTGTTCCTTCGCTATTGTTACGCTCTTGCTACCCATAGACGTCACAGCAACATCCATCAAACGCTTATCATCATTTATACTCACAGGAATAGCCATCTCGTTCAGAATTTCCTGAGCCTTCTCACTGGCCTTCTTAAAACCATCAATTATCACTGTTGGATGAATGTTCTGGTCAAGCAAATTTTCAGCCTTAGCCAGCAGTTCTCCAGCCAAAACCACAGCAGTTGTCGTTCCATCGCCAACCTCGTTGTCCTGAGCCTTCGCAACCTCAACAAGCATTTTTGCCGCCGGATGCTGCACATCAAGCTCCTTCATTATTGTAGCACCATCGTTTGTTATCGAGACGTCTCCGAAGCTGCTCACCAGCATCTTATCCATGCCTCGTGGTCCCAACGTTGTCTTTATGGTTTCAGCTATGACTTTTGCAGCCATAATGTTGTTTCTCTGAGCTTCCTTTCCCGTAGTCCTACTTGTTCCTTCTTTCAATATTAAAACCGGAACTGTTCCAGAAGGTGCAGCAGACATTCACATCAACCCCCTACACTTTTACGTGCCAGAGAGCGAAACTGAATGTAAGCAAATTTTAGACGAAAAACACTTTCATATAAATTTTTCTAATGGCTACTTGCCTTGACAATATTGTATCCAGAAGCCTTACGAAGCCTATTCATAACAGCCAAACCAAGCCCTTCAGTTGGTACGCCCTCAGCAATTATAACATCAACACCTTCCAAATCGAATTCTCTCAAAAGCCTAAACAGATTCTTCGCAATAACAGCCAAGTCACTTCTGCTCCCAAGAGACTTCACAACATCGGCTCTATAGTAACTCACAGTTTCATCCGTAGCAAGAACACCAACCTTGCTGCCTTTCCGCATGTAAAATTCCGCCAACTCCTGCACCTCGCTCACAACAGCCGACAATTCTCCCTCCACAACAATCACATCCGCATCTGGAGCATAATGCTTATGCTTCACCCCAGGAGAACGCGCCTTCTCAACCGTTAACTTCTTCTCAGCAACCGCAACCGGATGAAGTTCCACCCTTCCAAGAACTTTCTTCAACATTTCATACGGTGTTCCCCCTGGACGGAGAACCTGCGGCGGGTCAGTAGTCATGTCCAAAACCGTGGACTCCACCCCAATGCGGGTTGATCCAGCATCCAAAACAGCATCTATCCTCCCGTCAAGATCATCCAAAACATGCTTCGCCGTGGTTGGGCTGGGCTTTCCAGCAAGATTTGCACTTGGAGCAGCAATGGGACAGCCGCTTTGCCTAATCAAAGCCAAAGCAACATTATGCTTAGGCATTCTAACAGCTATGGTATCCAAACCACAAACAGTCACATCCGGCACAATCTCCGAACGCTTAAAAATCAACGTTAACGGTCCGGGCCAAAACTTCTTCATAAGCTTTTCAGCTTTAGGCGGGACTTCCTTGGCTAATCTGCAAACGACTTTCACGTCTCCTACATGCACTATTGGCGGGTTATCAAGAGGACGTTTTTTCGCTTCAAAAAGAGCCAAAACCGCCCTCGGATTCAACGCATCTGCACCTAACCCATACACGGTTTCTGTTGGAAAGGCCACTAAACCGCCTTTCTTAATGAAGCCCGCTGCTATTCGAATCTTTTTCATTTCCGGCTCTTGCGAATCA
>DAOURZ010000092.1 GCA_030627475.1 Deltaproteobacteria bacterium
AAAGAAACAAAAAAAATATTTGGTAGACAATTTTCTAAAAAACTACCTACAAACATCCAAGCAAATGCACGGCAAAAATTGGTTATTTTAGATTCTGCAACAACTATAAATGATTTAAGAATTCCTCCAGGCAACAGGCTTGAGGAATTAAAAGATGATCGTAAGGGGCAACATAGCATTCGTATTAATGGGCAATGGCGTATTTGTTTTGAATGGAAAAACGGAAACACATTTAATGTCAAAATAGTTGATTACCATTAAGGAGCCAGACAGGCTTAAGTTTTCGTAACCTATTGAAATCATTAATAGCGACAAAATCGAAGCAAGATTTTTGAAACCAATGATTTCAATGGGTTAGATGACACTTTATCTTTAGATACAGGCAGGAATATTACATAAAAATGAAAACTCAAAAATTACCTCCTATTCATCCTGGCAAGATACTATTAGAAGAATTTCTGGAGCCAATGGGAATAACCCAATATCGCTTGGCAAAGGACACTTCTGTTCCACCTATAAGAATTAATGAAATAGTTCATCAAAAAAGATCAATTACAGCTGACACAGCCTTGCGCCTTGGAGTCTTCTTCAATATGACCCCCCACTTTTGGATGAACCTCCAAAGTCGGTATGAATTAGAGAAAGCAGAAGACCTCTTAAAAGATAAGCTTAAAGACGAAGTACATAGATACAAAACTGCCTAAGGAACGTCAGTCATAGAAAACAAACCCATAGAGTAACCTTGAACCCGGAACCTTTGAACTTTGAACCCTGAACTTATAATATGAAAGCAATAATAGCACTTGAAGATGGACGCACATTTGCCTGCCACAGTTTTACCGGCCATGGAGAAGCCTGGGGAGAAATCGTATTTAATACAAGCATGACAGGATATCAGGAAGTATTGACAGATCCTTCATACAAGGGACAAATGGTAACAATGACATATCCCCTTATCGGCAATTACGGTATCAATCCTGAAGATATTGAGTCTGACAGTATACAGGTTTCCGCTTTTCTGGTAAAAGAATATCAGAATTTTCCGAGCAACTTCAGATCAACTTCCACCCTTGCAGATTATCTGAAAGCCCAAGAGATACTGGGCATTGAACAATTTGATACACGCGCGCTTACAAGGCATATCCGAAAAGCCGGCGCCATGCGTGCATTCATAACAACCAGAGACATCGACCCTGCTTCCTGTGTAAAACGTGCAATGGAAAGTCCAGGCATGGCCGGGCAGGATCTTGTAAAAGAAGTAACAACAAAAACTCCTTATTTCTGGAGAAAAGAAAAGCCATTTTATATCGGCAATAATGTTCCGCTAAATAAAAATATCTGGAAATACAGCAAAAGCAAGCATTCTGTTGTCGCTTTTGACTTCGGGATAAAATACAATATATTACGATGTCTTGAATATGCCGGTTTTGAAATTCTAATTGTTCCGGCTGCAACCAGCGCTGAAACCATAAAACTTATTGAGCCGGACGGGATCTTTCTTTCAAACGGCCCTGGTGATCCGGAACCTGTTTCATACGCAATAGATACCATCAGACGCCTTCTGTCATATCGTCCGATATTCGGTATTTGTCTTGGGCATCAGTTACTTGCGTTGGCATTGGGTGCAAAAACTTTTAAGTTAAAATTCGGACATCGAGGCTCAAACCAGCCAGTTAAAAATCTTTTAACGGAAAGAGTTGAAATAACATCTCAAAACCATGGATTTGCTGTAGATACAGACAGCCTGAATAAAAATGATATTAAAATAACCCACATAAACCTGAACGATAATACCCTTGAAGGGTTCAGACATCGTGAACTGCCGATTTTTGCCGTCCAGTACCATCCTGAGGCATCTCCCGGTCCGCATGATGCAAGGTATCTATTTGATGATTTCGCTAAAATGATAAGACTAAAATGCCAAAAGATGGCGGATCAAACCTACATGGAGGCCAGATAATGGAAATACAATTTATCACTAATGCACAAGGTAATAAGACTGCGGCAATTATCCCATTTGATGAGTGGGAACGGACAGAGAAAGCAAAAGATATTCTTGAACATGTTTACCTGTCCGGAATCATCAAAGAACGTAAAGACAGCAAACCAACAATAAATCTTGACTACTTACTAAAAGCGGAGGGATTTACCCGTGCTGACATGGAAAGTTGAACTGATTCCAGAGGCACAGGCGGACTTTAACAGGCTTGATGGCAGTGTAAAAAAACGAATCTTGAAACAACTTGTCAAGCTGGAACAGAATCCAAAGTACGGCGATCCGCTGGGAAACAAAGCAGGCATAAATCTTGAAGGTTACTTCAAACTGTATGCTGATAAAAAACGAATTAGAATTATTTATGAAATAATTGACCATATTATCAAGATTATTGCGATTGACAAGAGAAAAAATATGGAAGTTTATCGCGTAGCTCTGAAAAGAATTCTATCAATGGAATTAAATTGACCAAAAAAAATCTTTGATAAAATAATGCCAAAACGCACGGACATAAACAAAATCCTGATAATTGGCGCAGGTCCCATTATAATCAGTCAGGCATGCGAGTTTGACTATTCTGGTACCCAGGCGTGCAAGGCTCTGCGAGAAGAAGGATATAAGGTAGTTCTCGTCAACAGCAATCCGGCAACAATCATGACTGACCCTGAAATGGCAGATCGAACCTATATTGAGCCTGTTACACCTGAAATGGTTGCGGCAATAATAGAAAAAGAGCGTCCCTGTGCCTTGCTGCCCACTCTGGGCGGCCAGACAGGGCTTAACACTGCTATACAGGTTGCAAAAACAGGTGTCCTTGAAAAATTCGGCGTAGAAATGATCGGGGCCTCAATTAAAGCTATAAATAAAGCTGAAGACAGGGACCTTTTCCGAAAAGCCATGAATAAAATAGGCTTGCGCATACCTGAAAGCGGTATTGCAACAAATATGGAAGATGCCCGGAATATTGCTGCTGATATCGGGTTCCCCATAATTGTACGCCCAAGCTTTACTCTTGGCGGAACAGGCGGCGGTGCAGCCTATAACCCCGAAGACCTGGAAAAATACGCCAAGGCTGGCCTGGATGCAAGTTTGATCGGACAGATTATGCTTGAGGAATCTGTTCTGGGCTGGAAGGAATATGAACTGGAGGTCATGAGGGACAATAAAGACAATGTAGTTATTGTCTGCTCCATTGAAAACATGGACCCAATGGGCATACACACGGGCGACAGCATTACGGTTGCACCTGCTCAAACTCTCAGCGATAAAGAATATCAGAAAATGAGAGACGCCTCTATTGCGATAATGAGAGAAATCGGTGTGGATACCGGTGGTTCAAACGTCCAGTTTGCTATTAATCCTGAAAACGGCGATATGATAATAGTAGAGATGAATCCAAGGGTATCACGAAGCTCAGCCCTTGCTTCCAAGGCTACCGGCTTTCCGATTGCCAAAATAGCAGCAAAACTTGCTGTGGGATATACACTTGATGAAATCCCAAACGATATAACAGGGGAAACTCTTGCATCATTCGAACCTGCCCTTGATTACTGTGTTGTCAAAATTCCTCGCTGGACATTTGAAAAATTTCCGGAAACTCAAGATTATCTTACTACATCCATGAAATCGGTCGGCGAAACAATGGCAATTGGAAGAACCTTTAAAGAAGCTCTTCAAAAAGGGCTGAGATCTCTTGAAATCGGCAGACATGGTCTTGGAGCGGATGGAAATGATTTCTCCGACCGGCAAGGAAAACCACCGTCTTTATCTGAAATCGAACAAAAGCTTGCAACACCGAATTCATTGAGAATCTTTTATCTTCGCCACGCATTTTTAAACAAGATGTCAATTCAATACATTAATGAATTAACCGATATTGACCCATGGTTTTTATATCAGATCAAACAGATAGTAGAATTCGAACAAAATATTTGTAAATTCAAGGGCACTGATCTGCCGGTACTTCTTTTAGAACAGGCAAAATCCCTGGGATTTTCAGATATTCAGATCGCATATCTCACAGGCACCAGTGAAAACAGTATAAAGCAGTATCGGAATTTACATAATATAAATCCGGTTTACAAACTGGTTGATACCTGTGCTGCTGAATTCAAGGCTGCTACCCCATATTTTTATTCAACATATGAAACGGAAAACGAAGCCAGAGTTTCAGACAGAAAAAAGGTTATGATCCTTGGTGGAGGCCCGAACAGAATCGGCCAGGGAATTGAGTTTGATTACTGCTGCGTCCATGCTTCATTTGCGCTTAAAGAAGAAGGCATTGAAAGCATAATGGTAAACAGTAACCCTGAAACCGTCAGCACTGACTATGACACGTCTGACAAGCTTTATTTTGAACCGCTTACAAAAGAGGATGTTCTCCATATCGTAGAAACGGAAAAGCCTATGGGTGTCATTGTCCAGTTTGGGGGCCAGACACCGCTTAATCTTTCTGCGTCTTTATTCGAGGCTGGTGTTCCAATTCTCGGCACACAGCCGGAAAGCATTGACCGTGCTGAAGACCGCAAACTTTTTCAGGCAATGTTAAAAAAACTGAACCTGGTCCAACCGCAAAACAATACTGCAATTACAATAGAAGACGCAATAAAAGCGGCAGAAAAGATAGGGTATCCCGTAATTGTACGACCTTCCTATGTACTTGGAGGAAGGGCAATGAAAATAGTATATGATCGCGGTGAACTTGAAACTTTTACAAGGCTTGCAATCATTGCATCTCCTGAACATCCGGTACTTATTGATAAATTTTTGGAAGATGCTGTGGAAGTTGATGTAGATGCTATCTCAGATGGAAAGACAACTATAATCGGCGGTATTATGGAGCATATAGAAGAAGCAGGCATACATTCAGGCGATTCGGCATGTGTTCTCCCTCCTCACAGCCTTAACTCTCAAACTCTCAATGAGATCAGGAACGCTACAATAGCCATGGCATCAGAGTTAAATGTTGTTGGGCTGATGAATGTTCAGTATGCAATCAAGGATAATCAACTGTTTGTTCTGGAAGTTAATCCCAGGGCTTCAAGGACAATTCCTTTTGTCAGCAAGGCAACCGGTATTCCCCTTGCAAAACTGGCCACAAAAGTAATGCTTGGCAGAACTTTAAAAGACCTGGGACTCACTTCTGAAAAAATTCCTTTACATGTTGCAGTTAAAGAAGCTGTTATGCCTTTTTCCAGGCTGCCGGATGTTGACACACTTCTTGGGCCGGAAATGAAATCAACCGGAGAAGTAATGGGAATAAATTCGAATTTTGGCCATGCTTATGCAAAAGCCCAGCTCGGTGCCGGATACAACCTGCCGACTTCGGGAATGGTCTTTATAAGCGTAAAAAACCATGACAAAACAGCGGCACTTGATGTTGCATCCCAATTTCATGAAATGGGTTTCAAGATTATGGCAACACGTGGAACTTCCATCTTTTTAGAAAACCATAACATACCGAATATTATAGTAAACAAGCTTTCACGGGGACGCCCGCATGTCATAGATTCAATCAAGAACAATAAAGTTCATCTGATCATAAATACCGGCTCAGGTGGGGAAACAAAACACGATGGATATCATATAAGACGCGCCGCCATTAAATTTAATATCCCGTATACAACAACCATAGCCGGAGCAAATGCAATATGTAAAGGTATTGCAGCGCTTACTCGAAAAAAACTTTCCGTAAAATGTATTCAGGAATATATTCGATGAATTTGTTAAATAAACCACGAGAGGCTTGCGGAATATTTGGGATGTATGACCAGCCTGAAGCTGCAAAACTCTGTTATTTTGGCTTGTATGCTCTTCAGCACAGAGGGCAGGAAAGCGCCGGCATAGCTGTTGCAAATAATAATTATAATGGCAATGAGATTGCGTTGCATAAAGGCATGGGCCTTGTACCCGATGTTTTTGAAATAGATCATCTAAAAACATTAAAAGGAGGCAGCGCAATAGGGCATGTACGTTATTCCACTACTGGAAGTTCAACAATCTTAAATGCCCAGCCGTTTGTAGTCCGCCACAAAAACCAATCATATGCTGTGGCACATAACGGAAATCTTGTTAATGCGCTGCAACTGAAGGATGAGCTTGAGGAATCAGGTTCGATCTT
>DAOURZ010000236.1 GCA_030627475.1 Deltaproteobacteria bacterium
ACGTTCCTAAATGATAATCTCATATATTCTATTAAACATAAGTTCATAAGGAGTCAAGTAGTTATGCTATAATATTTTGGATATTATTTCAACATCATCTTCCCTGATCTCCACACTTGCAAACTGACCGAGAGCTTTAAGATAAACCACTACACGCCCTTTTCCCTTATATCTGATAAAAGTTCCGGTTACACCGGCAAAAGGGCCGTCAATCACCACAACTATTTCTCCCTTCTTTAATCGGCCACCGGTTGTCACAGAATTATTGCCGGCAACCATGATTTTCAGAGACTCAATACACTCATGAGGAACCGGCAGAGAACCTTTCTTGCTCCCAATTATACGAACAGCACCAACAGTTTTAATTATTTCAATATGTTCATAAGGGTTAAGATCAGTTTTAACAAACACATATCCTGGGAAAAGAGGCGCTTGAATCATAACTTTTCTATCGCTACGTTTGCTCCTGACCTTAATCTTTGGAAGAAAAACCTCTATTGATTTTTTTGCAAGTCCTTCATTTACAATATTTTCGAACCTGCTTTTTGTATGAAGAACATACCATGACCGAATAAGTTCATCTATATAGTTTTTTGTCATATTCAATTATTCAAGATAGTTATCCCATGCACAGATTGAAGCATCCGGGTTATTAGGGCTACAAATTAATCAACATACAGTTTGGAGCAGAACAAGGAACTATTACAACTGAACATATGCTAAAAACATAAAAACCGCAATACAAACATCTAATAAACGTTTATAAAAAAATCTGCTTGAGAAAAGCGCTAAAGTAGGGTTAATTCTTCTGAAGAAACATAAACGAAATAACTCCCACACATAAAATGAGAGATAGATTCGCTCAAAAACTTCAAAGATCAAAATCTTGTAATTTAGAAACGCTGGTATGAATATGAAACATAAGCAAACAAATATATGTAAAAGTGTAATACTTGTTTCAACACCATGGTCTCTTTTCAACCGCCCATCCATTCAGATAGGTACCCTGAAAGCATATTTGAAATTACAATTCCCCTATCTTGATGTTGCTGCTCATCATTTTTATTTAAAGGTGGCTGAAGCTATAGGTTATGAACTATATAACTCCATCTCAGAAAGAACCTGGCTTGCTGAAACTATATACGCTGCCATGTTATCCCCTGAAAAAGTTAAAACTATTGAAGAAATCTTTTACAGGGAAGCTGGAACCAAGCCTTTGTTTCACAAGCTAAGTTTTAAAGAACTTGTTTCAAAAACAAGAAAGGTTACTGATTCTTTTATTGAAAGCATAAACTGGAATAAATTTTGCCTTGCCGGTTTTTCTGTTTGTCAGTGTCAGCTAACTTCCTCGCTTTATATAATTAAGCAAATAAAAATAAAATATCCCAATCTTAAAATTGTATTAGGAGGTTCAACATTTGCCGGCGTATCAATAGAGCTGTTTAAGTTAATCCCTGAGATAGATTTTGTGGTCAAAGGCGAAGGTGAGTTGCCTTTAAGCGAATTAGTACATCATCTCGGTATTTCTGATAAAACAGATAAAATCCCTCTTATTAAAGGTGTGATCTCAAGGGAATCCACAAAATATAACACTTCAGATATGTTCTATCAAATAGAAAAGCTGGATAGTCTCCCAATGCCTGACTACGACGATTATTTTGACCTTCTTAAAACATTCAGTTCAGAAAAAACTTTTTTCCCAACTATTTTATATGAAATTTCCCGAGGATGCTGGTGGCAGGGGTGTGCCTTTTGCAATCTAAACCTTCAATGGAACAGTTATAGATCAAAAAGCCATTCTAACGTGGTTTCCGAAGTTGATAACCTTACTTCAAAGTATAAGACACTTTCTGTAGCCTTTACCGATAATGCTCTTCCGGTTAAAGAGTCTAAAGCGATTTTCACTCAACTGCAAGGGCTTGATAAGGATTTTTGTTTTTTTTCTGAGATACGCGCTACAACGACTCTGAAAAATCTCCAAAGAATGCGTGACTCAGGAATGAGCGAGGTACAGATTGGCATAGAATCACTCAGCACCCGATTACTCAAAAAACTGAATAAAGGAACCACGGCCATACAAAATTTAGAAATTATGAAAAATTGCGAACGTCTTGGAATTGCTAACAATTCAAATCTTATACTTCAATTCCCGGGTAGTGATGAAAGAGATGTTGAAGAAACGCTACGGAATTTGGAATTTGCGGCTCTATTTCGTCCTTTACGCCCTGTCAATTTTTGGTTAGGCCTTGAAAGTCCGGTATGGAAAAACCCGCAACAATTTGGAATTAAAAGTTCATACAATCATCCGTTTTATGCTGATATATTACCATCAAATATATCTTCAATGCAATTTTTAATACAAGCATATAACGGTGATCCTGGGTATCAGAAAAAACTTTGGAGGACAGTCAAAAAAAGAATACAAACCTGGGAAATTGAATATAAATC
Source organism: Deltaproteobacteria bacterium (assembly GCA_030627475.1). Classification (GTDB taxonomy): domain Bacteria; phylum Desulfobacterota; class Desulfobacteria; order Desulfobacterales; family ETH-SRB1; genus B13-G4. Next base: position 2,449 of record DAOURZ010000236.1, read on the forward strand.
TCTTCACAATGATTCTTTTTTCGAGCCAATTCTCAGTTTTCTGGATGGTCGGGATTTTCTCATAATACTTCAAAAACAATTTGATAATAAAACATTAACCCACCGTCTTAAAGGAAAATCCAGAGAAATCTATCTTTTCTGCCAAAAACACCACTCAATAGAAACTATAGTGAAACATTTCTCTGAAATACCGAGCGATAAGATTTTTTCTTTCCTGCAAATAATGGTAAACAAAAAATTAATGTTCAAAGAAAATGAAAATTATCTTAGTTTGGCGATTCCGCAATAAAAAACCCGGAACCAAAATTGGTTCCGGGTTTATATAAAATTTTTCGGCAGCGACCTACTCTCCCACTCAGCTTCCCGAGCAGTACCATCGGCGCTGAAGAGCTTAACTTCCGTGTTCGAGATGGGAACGGGTGTTGCCTCTTCGCTATTACCACCGAAAAAATAAACTTCTTTTAAAATGTATAGCTTTTCAGTTAAAATTTTAATTAATAACCACGTAAAATTATTTATCTGAAAAATCTAACAAATTTAGATGTAAGCACATAAAAACGTATAATAATATTTGTGTCAAAAGTTTTGTGACTAAGCCTCACGACCTATTAGTACCAGTAAGCTGAATTCGTTACCGAACTTACACACCTGGCCTATCAACCTTGTAGTCTTCAAGGGGTCTTCAGTCTGTATGTTTCCATACAGAGGGATATCTAATCTTGAGGTTGGCTTCCCGCTTAGATGCTTTCAGCGGTTATCCATTCCGAACTTAGCTACCCAGCAATGCCGCTGGCGCGACAACTGGAACACCATAGGTTCGTCCATTCCGGTCCTCTCGTACTAAGAACAGCTCCTCTCAAATATCCTGCGCCCACGAAAGATAGGGACCAAACTGTCTCACGACGTTTTAAACCCAGCTCACGTACCACTTTAATTGGCGAACAGCCAAACCCTTG
>DAOURZ010000071.1 GCA_030627475.1 Deltaproteobacteria bacterium
AATACAGATTAGTGAAAGGATTAGAAGAGTTTCAACAAAGCAATACTTATGGAGGTTTGAGCTATCATCAATCCAATGATCCATTTGACCAATCGGATTTCCAAATCTTTAATATCCTCTTTTGTAGCTAATCCCTCTTTGCGTGATTGGTCAATTATTTCAACAAATTCATTCGCTTTTTGGTCATCAAGCCCAAGGTTCTTTAGTATGGGATAAAGCTTTGCAATTGTAGCCATGGCATTATTTCTCCTTTTTTTAATTCGTCCATATTTATATTTATAAATTTAACATATCTGTGTGCTAACATCAAACACAAAGACGTCACTATGACATGCATATTATTGCAAAAGAATTCTGTTTGTGAAGAAAAAACCGGATATTGACCTCATAACCGTAAACCGTAAATCGATACTTATGATTGAGATTAAGACGCAAAAAATAAAAAACTGTGAAATTGAAGTTCCGGGATCAAAGAGTTATACTCACAGAATTCTTATAGCAGCAGCTCTTTCCGATGGAGTATGCAATATAATAAACTGCTTAAAAAGTGAAGATACCCTGCTTACTCTGAACGCTCTGAAGCAACTGGGAGTCAGGATAGATGAATATGAAGAGAAGCTTGTAGTACATGGAACCAAGGGGATACTTGCCTCCTGCAATGACCCGATTTATCTTGCAAATTCCGGAACGTCAATGCGCCTTCTGTCAGGGATTGCCGCAATAGGGAATGGCGTATATACTCTTACAGGCACAAAACGTATGGCTGAAAGGCCAATACAGGATCTGTTAGACGGTTTGAATCAGATGGGGGTTGAAGCATTTGCTGTCAATGCTAATGGATGCCCTCCAATAAAAATCAAGGGAGGCAAAATAGATGGCGGTCATATAGCTCTTAATTGCAGCATAAGCAGTCAATATCTTTCTTCGTTGCTCTTAATGGCACCATATACTAATAAAAATCTTGAAATAACTGTAACCAAAGGACCGGTTTCCAAACCTTACATTGATATGACTGTCGATATTATGACAAAGCTTGGAGTCAAGGTCACTCGAAGTGAATACAGCAGCTTTAATATCTCTGGCAATCAAATATACAAGGCAGACAATTATTATGTTGAACCGGATTGTTCACAGGCCGGATACTTCTGGGCTGCCGCAGCTATAACCGGTGCAAAGATAAAGGTTAAGGGAATAACAAAAAAATCAAGTCAGGGTGATGTGGGTTTTGCTGATGTCCTGAAAGAAATGGGTTGTAAGGTATTTTATGAAAATGACGGTATTTCCGTGTGCGGGAATAATAAACTATCGGCCATTGAGGTTGATATGTCCAACATGCCGGATATAGTGCCTACCCTTGCCGTTGTTGCGGCTTTTGCCAAAGGAACAACTATTATAAAAAATGTTGCCCATTTAAGAGAAAAAGAATGCGATCGTCTGAGTTCTGTGGCAACAGAGCTTTTAAAGATGGGAATTGAAGCAAATACAACTGAAAATGGTTTGGTTATAAAAGGCGGAAAGCCGGTTGGAACAGAAATTGACACATATAATGATCATCGAATAGCCATGAGTTTTGCTGTTGCCGGGCTTGTCGTTCCAGGCATCAAAATAAAAGATGAAAAATGTGTAGAAAAATCTTTTCCTAAATTCTGGAACGTCTTTGAAGGGCTTTACAAATAATGAATATATATTTAATAGGATACAGGTGTACCGGAAAGTCTTCCGTGGGAAAATCTCTTGCCAAAATACTCGGATGGTCTTTTATAGATGCCGATATTGAACTTGTTCAAGAATACAAGATAACTATTTCCGAAATTGTGGCTACAGAGGGCTGGGAATCATTTCGAAAAAAAGAAAAGCATGTATTGAAAAGACTTGGTTCTCTTGACAGACACGTGATAGCAACAGGAGGCGGAGCTATCCTTGATGAGAAAAATGTAACAAATATGAAAAAAAGCGGAGTCAGTATCTGGTTAAGAGCAACTCCTGAAACTGTCAAGGACAGAATTTTAAAGGATGAAACTACGGAAGATTCACGCCCATCTTTAACATCAAAAGGGCTCATGGAAGAGATCGAAGAAACTCTTATATACCGAAATCCCTTTTATGAAAAGGCAATGGATTTTTCTGTGGATACGGATAATATTGATATAGAGAATATTTGTTTGACAATACAAGATAAACTTGGGAACGTAAATTAACTTCCCAAAGCAGGCACACAGATTTAATCCAAATATAGTACACCTGCCTGAGGAAGTTAATTCGTCCATGTTTTTTATCTATCCGCCGGAGGTTTTCGGTCAGCCACTAATTCCTGTTTTTTAAACAGGCTCTTACATAACCCTCAAAATCTTTTTCCAGAAGAAAATGTGAAATCATTTCACTGACCTTGTCCGCAGTATCAACCCGATAAACCCCTTTCTTATCACGACCAACCTCTTGTTTGGCCTTTTCAACTATGGTTTGAAGAGATATCGTAGTCATTTCAACATTGGCATTTACAACAATTGTATCTTTAGAAACATCCATTATGTGCTAATCTCCTTTTCTGTGCGCCTACTTGCGGAAGTTAATTCGTCTCCGTTTCTTACGGGGAACATATTTTAGAAACTATTTCATTCTTTCTGTTCCATACTTTCAAGCTGTTTGTGAAGTTTTTCAGAATTATTCCTTACATAGTCGCGAACCTTGCTGTCTAATTCTTTGTTTTTATCAAGTGCTTCATTAAAAGAAAAAAGATCAAGTTTACATAGAGAATAGAAAGCTCCATCATTAGGATCCATCCATCTATCTACAATTAAAGCTCCATGAAGTGTAGTCTTTGTAAAAGTTTTCAAGGCCTGTTCAACATGCTGTTCTTCTGAAGAATCCGATAGATCACCGGCTGTGGTGGAGGCCATATAATCCTTTGCCAAAACAGCGACATATATCTCAAGAGTTTTAGCTATTTCCGCTCTGGCACGGTCGTCTGCTGCTGATCGGGCAAGAGCCTTGTTCTTGATACCGGAAGCAATACCGACTCCATAAAAGATTTGTCCTTTTTCTGCATCATCAAATGCGCCGCTTCCTTTCCATATCCAATCCGGCCCTTTTGCTTCCATAGTTGGAGTTGTTGCACAACCAGCAATAATAAATAAGCCCAAAGCAAGAACAACAAACCCAATAATTCTTTTTTTTGTTTTCATGGTTTTCTCCTTTTTTTTGAGTTAGTGAACCGGATTAGGAACGTGGCCGAATTAACTTCCACGTTCCTTACCTTACCTGCTGCGAAAAAATGTATTTAGTTATATCATCAGCAATATCAACTGTAAGTATTTTTTTTACTTTAAGAACAGCGCGATCCTCAGCTTGAGGCAGGCTAATATGGCCATATCTCCCTGTTTTGCTGACACTTCCAAATATAGCTCCTCCTTTCTGATCTATTAAATCAAAATATACCTTCCATCTGACATATTTCCATTCCTGTACTCCGAATTCAACAGGTCTTATTTCTATATTACCCCTGACTACAACGCTTGCTTTGTTAAAATCCTCAGAAATAGAAAACCCATGTCTGTTTAGCCCTTCAATCAGAGCCTCATTAATTTCCGCTGCTCTGTCGCCTTTGACTGAAAGAAAAACAAGAAAATCCCTGAGCAGAATAGCTGTCAAACAATTTTTAATCTCATTAAAATCAATATCAGATGAAATACCTTTTCCGGATTTGTTAACGATTCTGAATTCTGCATCGTAAGCTTCTCTCAGTATATATTGTTGAATAACTTCCTTGAGTATTTTTATTTTTGAAAGCTTGTCCTCTTCTGTTTCCGCATTGTGGATAAGCCTGCTGATTTCAATATCCAACTCCTGAATTTTATACTTTAGTATCATAGCTGATCGCTTCCGATCAAGAACCGCAAGAGCATAAAAAATATTATCAGGTTTTGTTTGCTTAAAAACCTGGGCTATTCTAACTCCGGAAAGGACTTTCCGTGTGGATACCCTGGTAATCTTTTCAATATCGAACCGTTCTGTAACTTTTTCTTTGCTTTCAGATGTTGTTTGCAAATATTCCTGAAAAGTATTGGTACGAGAATGAATATTGCTATAAAAGATTCTGGCTATTTCAGAGCGGGCATTATCTTCCGCTGACTGGCGGTCAGAGCTATATCCTACCCCGGTCAAATACATTGAAGAAGGATAATGTTCACTTTCTTTGTTTATCCAGACTGGCCTTTTCCTCTGTTTAACGTGCAAGTTTTTGTTTTTCTCCACTTCAATCGGGTCAGAATATCTTTTTTGATTATCCTCATTGGAATAAGCTGTATTTTTTTTCCCTTCTTCTGCTTTCAACTCATCAAAAGCTACACTTGCTCTTGCCCGGCTCTTTTCTTCATATGTTCTCTGTTTTATCAAACATCCTTCCACCATGAAAACGAGAACTGTAAACAAAACAGCCAGATATAATTGTTTAGAAAATTCGTTCAATTCAACCTCCTGTACAACCATCCTAAAGGCTATGACGCATAAGTTGCGCTATTACATACTTAGAGCCTATTTCAGTAGGCGACCCAAAAGGCCAGTTGGAAGGGCACGAACCATGTGTACATGGCCTACTGAAATAGGCTCTAAGTGCCCGAACGAAAACTAGAAAATTTTTTCAAGTTCAAGGAAGGCGCAAATTTTAACCGCAGGAATCTTTGGAAGTGAGGGGCTGACAGCACGTCAGTGCTGGCAGCCCCTCACAACTGATTCGTTATACTCTTATACTATAACTCATTGTTTTGTTTTGATTTCCTTTTTGCTATAAAAGTTACTCAAGAGAGGATACTCTAAAATTTCGATACCATTTCTGTCACCCCGAAAAACACTTTTGTGCATTTCTCCAAAATGGTCCCGATATGAAACAGCAATTTTCATGTGCTCATAAGAATTGGAATGTTCCCTGTGAATTTCTGCCTTTTCTCCAACTCCTAACATGCTGGTTTTTTTGATAAAAGATTTTATTTTTGTGTTAGGATGACCATGAATTGCTATTTTCTGTTTGTTTTCTTCAGGGTTAATAAATCTTTGTGTAATTATTTTAAAGGCAGGGCCATTGCCTTTATTTACTAAAAATAAAGCGTATGCAAAATCTGGACTGGGTTTAACAAGCTCTAATTGAAGGTCAACTATTGGCATGTTTTGACTTTTTATATTTTGAAAGCTTATTTTGTTTTGATTTATCATCTCAGCTTTCATTTGCTGAGTTTCAGCCCAGTACATAATGACAAAGACCATCGTTACGAAGAGAACAACCAACGTTAAGATTTCCAGAATTAATTTACTTGTCATTTTCATTTGCCCTCATTTTTTTGTAGGAGTGGCTATTTTTGCACCATAACGCCAAGCTCAGCGGCGCGGCTTTTTGCGTCCGCTGAAGTGCAATGTTAGCCTTTTCGTGCGGTGCGGGGTTATATCAAATCGGCACTTAGTTTAAAAGGATGAATTGTAATATCACCATCTTGGATTATTTCTACCTTGATATCACCATTAGAAGGTAAGTTGTTGTCAAAGTCGAGCAAAACAATAATGTTATTAGGGCCATGCACGATTGATTTAGATGCGTTATTAATTCTTCTTCCGACTTTGTTAAAGAATTCAACATTTACAACTCGTTGCCAATTCCCTGAGATTATAAAATAAATATCCCAATAGTCACCATGAAAGAACCTTCTATAGTTTTCAGCAACATAAGTCATTTCACTGCCATATTTTTCGACTAATGCATCGTGAATGTTAATATTCTTGAGTTTTAATTTATTTATGAAAGTTTGTGAATTTGTGATGAAATCTTGAAATTCGTATTTTGTGAAAAATAGTAAATCTATTCCATTTTGTTGTAAAGTTTTGGTCTTTAATTTTTTTAATGATAATTTGTTGTAGTCTTCAAAAACTATTAGACTACTTTTTTGCGGTTTGTATAGAGAAAATTCCCCTTCTATAAACAACTTTTTGTCACTCCTTTTGGGGATTGTCAGATTTACCCGCTGACTCGACTTATTATTTTTTAGTATTTTGACAAATGAAAATATGTTTTCAGCAGTATGATACTCTTTTTCTTTTAATATTGTATTGTTATCTGTGTATGCTTTAGTGATTTCAATTGGTAGTATCCCCCTGTAGTTTTTTAGATTATCTCCAGAAATATTTATATCTACTTCAGTTCTTGCAAAAAAATCGTTTTTTGATCTTGTTTCGCGAATACTATCAATTTCAAATGTTAATAAGTCCCCGGCGATAGATAGGCTACTGAACAGTAATAAAAGATACAATTGTGAAATAATGAAGAAGTATCTCATTTTATATTTTCCTTATTTAGTATTGCTATCATTTATAAGATTTCTGTTTTTTGGTAGGCTAATCGCTGTGCGGAAGTCAGCACCGCGGTTCCAGGCGGCGCAGCCGCCTGGAACGTACGCCATCACCAGTGGGCAGGGTAACCGGGTATTTGTAAAAAGCTAAAAACGCCACGACCCTGCCCATCTGAGTGAATGGCGTTGTTAACCTCCGATTATTTCGTTTAATCCCTCTATTATCAGATTTATTTCTTCGGGTTTAGCTATACCAATTTTTTTTCGAAGACGTTTTACCGATAAGGTGCGAATTTGACTGATTTTAGCCCAGGAACGTTTTGGAAGATTTGATTCTTGCAACTCAAGAGTAAGGGGAAATCCAAAGGTGGCCTGAAGCTGTGATGCATAGTTTCGGAAGTTATTTGGGCCACGTTCCTAATACATAAATATAGTGCCTTCATGAATTCGTAAAAGGGGGGTATCCACTTAACGCAAGTTCAAAAGAGGTATCTGCCTAAATATATAGCTTTTTTCTACTTTTTTTGC
>DAOURZ010000087.1 GCA_030627475.1 Deltaproteobacteria bacterium
CAAGAAAATCCACAGCTCCAAATGATTGTGATATAATAACCAGCAAAATCAATATTCTTTTTATACCGGATTTTGCTACGGGCGTTTCAGGAATAACGATATCGGACTTACAGGCAGATAATAAGAAAATTAACGCAATAATACCGATTCCAACCAGGCAGCGCAGATTATTAAAATGTATTTTCTGTATCATAGAAGTAAGACTTCCAAGTAATTTGCGATTATCATCCTGTTCTGTTTGTTCTCGTTTGCTTTATTTCTGCTACGATATCATCTAATTCCATGTTTTCAAATATCTTTTTTCTTTCTTCGGTATAATCCCCGTAGCCCGTTGAAAACTGATTTATAAAGCGCAACGTACTCGCCAAGCCTATTGCATTATTTAATACCCTTATAGCTTCTTTTGTAATATCATTCAAAGGTCTTGTCGTGATATTCATTTTTCTATCTCCCTTACTATCTCAAGTAGTGAGATAACTCTGATTTCAAGATCTTCAATTGACACCCTGATCACAATGCGCCTTTAGTAGAACGTACATCTGTAATACGGTCATCAAAAGAAACGGCTTGTTCCAGCGCCCTGCCGACGGCCTTGAAAATTGATTCTATAATATGGTGTTCGTTTTCTCCATAGCTGACATTTATATGAAGATTCATCCCACCCCTATTAGAAAATGCCCTGAAAAATTCCTTTGCAAGAGAAAAATCAAACTTGCTGCCCGTGGTGTTTAAATCCGGAATATTGAATATTAGATAAGGCCGCTTTGATAAATCAATGGCAACCGATGCCAAAGCATCATCCATGGGAGTTACAGCAAAGCCATATCGTGTTATTCCCTTTCTGTCGCAGAGAGCTCTATCAAATGCATCTCCCAATACAAGCCCTACATCTTCAACTGTATGATGAAAATCGACTTCAATATCTCCTTTTGCAGATATGCACAGATCAAAAAAACCATGAACGGCAAAAAGCGTAAGCATGTGATCAAAAAAGGGAATACCGGTTGAAATCTCATGTCTGCCCTTACCGTTTAGATTCAGTTTAATATTGATAGCTGTTTCTTTGGTTTTGCGATCAACCTCTGATGTTCGTTTCATGCTCATATCAGCAAAAATCCTTCGTTTCACCGGATGTTCTGAAAATACCACTATTTTTTGGTTTTAATTTATAAAAAAATTTCGTATAAAAACTGTTGAGAAAAAAATCAAGTGGAGATGAGGGGGGTCGAACCCCTGACCTCGGCATTGCGAACGCCGCACTCTCCCAACTGAGCTACATCCCCACAAAACTTTATTTTTATATCAAAAAAATAATGGTTGGTCAATATATATATCCGCAAAGCGCGCACCGTTTTTGCTGTACTTTTTGTAATGATCAATGCAATTCTTTGCAATCTTCAAGGTTTCATCTTCACTGAATATCCCCGGAAGTTCTTCAGCAAGTCGTGGATGTCTTCCCATTTTCCCTCCAAGCAAAATCCTGAAACCAGCCTTTTTTTCAAAAATTTTTCCTGTGGGGCACTCTTTTATACACTGCCCACATTTCATGCAAAGATCATTATCTATCTTTAGCGTGCATTCTTTTTTATTTAATGTAACAGCATTTTCTTTGCAGGTATCAACGCACTGTTCGCATAATATGCATTCATTTTCTGTGATTTTAGGAATACTTGCCCCTATGATTCCGATATCCTTAATCTGGGGCTGAGAGCATGCATTGGGGCAGTCCGCCAGTGTTACTCTGAATTCATGATGAAATTTTATATTATCCCCAATATTCCGCTTTAGAAAATTCAGTATATCTTCTTTCTCAAACAGGTTTTCAAGGCTGTTAAAAAGACTGCTACTTTCAACAATACGGTTGATGCACCCGCCTGATCCAAAACATGTATCAATCTGAAATCCTTTTATTTCAGAACCCATATTTGTCAGATATCTTTTTTGGGTAGCCTTAACATCTGAAATCGTGACTGTTTTTCTGCCTGTGGCCATGACATCATCTTCGACACGGATCCTGGCTTTTTTCCTGACAAAAAAGGGTACTTTTTTAATCGCTTTTTCTGCTTCTTCAGTCCATTTCATAAAGTTGTCCAATCACGCATCCAGTTCTTTTTTAAAATAATACAGGTAAAACCTGTTATTAGAAATATAAAAACAAGTCCAAGATGAATCAGGTTCATTACTACAATAAATACCGGAGCATAATAATATCCTGCGAAATTTTTTATTACAAGAATTATGCCGGATGCTGTAAGACCTGCAAGAATCGCAACACGAATATACCCTGAGGCTGTAATTTTATATTTTTTTCGTAATGTCAGGAAAAAATCTGTGATTATGCAGGCTGTAAATACCAAAAATATAATTCCGAACAGGTAATGAAGATAAAGGGTTACATAAAATTTGGATAGCCATCCCAGGCCCGGCATATCTGCTATATAGTAACGCTTGAATATGGGCATCTGGGCAAAGCCTGAAAGTGTAAGCATAAATATAGTAATGCGGTAAATATATCCGGTAATCAATTCGTAACCAATATGAAACTTATTATGTTTCATTTGAAGCATCCCCTTTTTCTGCTTTTACCATACTGTAAAATTTTCCGGCTGCAGCGATGGCCCCTGCAACAGGAGCAATCAGCATCGCAGTTCCAAGGTTGCTTGCAGCAGCCATTACGTTTTTTACAGGTTTGAAATGCGGTTTCCCCTTGCCCTTTTCAATTGCCTTGTTGAGTTCTTTAAAAGGAACAGGGGAAACATAGATTGTATTGGTTCCACCATTTTCTTTTTCTCCATAAATATAACCGTTCGTTTCTCTTGCAAGCTTATGCGCCTGTTTTATTATTTCGTTTTTTGTGCCTATGGTTTGTACATTTTCCGGGCAGGCTTCAATACATGCCGGCACTTTGCCTGCGGCGATACGGTCGTAGCAGCGATCACATTTATACATGACTCCGTTTCCTGCAAGAGACGGAAGAATATCAAGATATATCCCGACGCCTGTTTGCCTTTCAGGTATTTTCCACGGGCATACAGCTTTGCATTTGGAACCTCCAAGACAGATATCTGAATCAATTCTCGAAATACCGTTTTCAAGCTGTTTTGCCGCACCCCACGGACAAAGTTTTACGCAAGGTGGATTTACGCAGTGCATGCAACGCCTCGGGATAGTAAGCTCAATCTCTTCGCCGTCTTTTTCTACTGTAGCAGACTGGATGAAAAGCCAGTTATAAGGCGTGAGCCTGTTTGTCACATCCTGTTTGTCCGACCAGTCTGCTACCGGAACTCTTTTGGGATACATTTTTGGAAAGGGTTTTTGAGGTTTTGGATATTTTTCTGAATTTACTTCGCAGCAGGCTTCAACACAAGCCTCGCATCCTATGCATTTGCTGATATCAATTAGTGTAGCAATTTGCTCGTGCATATCAGCTTTTGAAGCAGCCGAAGAAATACTTGAAGCTGCCAGTGTACAGGCTGCGGCCGCTCCTCCTTTTAAAAATAATCTTCTGGATATATTTTTCTTCATTCTGCCTCCTGTTTTATTGAAGCCCCCCCAACAACAAGCCGCGAAAAACTTTCAGACTTAGGAACGTGGACGAATTAACTTTCGTCCACGTTCCTTAAAGAAATTTGCCATTTTTTAAAAATAGTTATACCAATTCACACAGTTAAAATTATTTTTCCCCTGTTGTTTATAACCTTTTTTTCAACCGGAACGTTTATGCCGGCTTTTTCCATTGCTTTATTCAAGATTTCAGGAAGTCCGCTGCAACATGGAACTTCCATGATAAGACATGTTATGCTTTTAATTCCTGCAACTTTAAATATCTCTGCAAACTTTTCAACATAGCTCTCTGTATCATCAAACTTGGGACAACCGATCATGACTTTTTTCCCTTTAAGGAAATCTCTGTGAAACGCAGGATATGCGACAGGAACACAATCTGCCGCTACAAGAAGATCAGCTCCCTTAAGAAACGGAGCACCTGGAGGCACAAGCCTTATCTGAACCGGCCAGTGTGAAAGAACTGACTCTTCAGACGCAAGCAAAACCGGTTTATTGGCAGATCGGCACATTGACTCTGTTGAAAATTCCTGAATCTGTGTTGAAGGACACCCGCAAGCCAATGTGTCTGGTATGGGCTCTGCTTTTTTTTGCTGTTCCAGATGTTTTTCAACAGCATCTTCATCAAACTCTTCCGTTTCACGTTCAACTATCTTTAGCGCCCCTTGCGGGCAGTCTCCTATGCAGGCGCCAAGTCCGTCACACAGGTTATCCGAGATCACTTTTGCCTTGCCTTCAATAATTTTAATGGCACCTTCAGCGCATGCTATGGCACACTGACCGCATCCATCACAAAGTTCTTCATTAATATCAATTATTTTTCTTTTTACTTTCATCAGAGCACCTCGTTTAAGCCGAAGTTCCCACTTGGTCTAATAATATCAGGCAGTTAACTATGCTGTAGCCATTGTAGCAGGCATAATAATTTAAAATAGTTACGAGCCCCGGAGGAACTTCGGTTTAAGGTTCACGGTTCAGGATTTTCTACCTTCCTTCCATCATTGCCTCAATATCTGCGTCTACTGTGCTTATTGGTTTAATGTTGAATTTTTCCACCAGAACATTAACGACATTTGGCGAAAGAAACGCGGGAAGAGTCGGTCCCAGACGGATACCCTTAACCCCCAGGAAAAGAAGAGCCAGAAGAACCGCTACTGCTTTTTGCTCATACCATGCGATATCGTATGAAATCGGCAGATCGTTGATATCTTCCAGCTCAAATACTTCTTTCAGCTTCAGAGCAATTACCACGAGAGAATAACTGTCATTGCACTGACCTGCATCAAGCACCCTCGGGATTCCGCCGATATCACCAAGATCAAGCTTGTTATAACGGTATTTTGCGCAGCCGGCTGTGAGAATCACGGTATCCCTGGGCAATTTTTCAGCCATTTCGGTATAATAACTTCTGGATTTATGACGTCCGTCGCATCCTGCCATAACCACAAAACGTTTGATTGCCCCTGATTTTACTGCCTCAATAACCTTGTCTGCAAGAGCAAGAACCTGGTTATGAGCGAATCCACCGACAATTTTTCCGGTCTCAATTTCAATTGGAGGCTCACACTTTTTTGCGAGTTCAATAATCCCGGAAAAATCTTTTGAGCCACCTTCAGCTCTGTTCGAAATATGCTTTGCGCCGGGATATCCGACCATCCCTGTGGTAAAAAGTCTGTCTAAATATGTATTGTTCTTCTTGAGAGGCACAAGACAATTGGTAGTTAATATGATTGGCCCGTTGAAGGATTCAAACTCCTTGTTCTGGTGCCACCAGGCATTACCGTAGTTGCCAGCAAAATGATCATACTTTTTAAATGCCGGGTAGTAATTGGCCGGAAGCATTTCACCGTGGGTATATACATCTACTCCGGTTCCCTGTGTCTGTTTTAAAAGCTCTTCCATATCTTTTAAATCATGGCCGCTGATCAAAATCCCGGGATTTTTCCCAACACCGATATTGACTTCGGTTATCTCCGGATTTCCGTAAGCAGACCTGTTTGCTTCATCCAGCAGAGCCATTGTATTTACTGCAACCTCTCCGGCTTTCATAACAAGTGCGACCATATCATCAACAGATAAATCTTTTGTGGTTGAATCAAGGGCTTCCATGAGAAAATCATAGATATCTTCTTTTTCAAGCCCTAAAATTGCTGCATGCTCCGCATATGCGGCAATTCCCTTTAAACCGATGATCAAAAGCTCCCTTAAAGAGCGAACATCTTCATCTTTTGTTGAAAGAACGCCTACAGATTTTGCCTTTTCATTAAACCCGGCAGCATTATTTGAAAACCATGTTGCCGAATCATGCAGATTCTCATCAAAATCTTTTCCATTTTTTTCTTTATATGCAGCCAGAACTTTTTCTTTAAGCGCTTCCCTTTGTTTTAAAGCCTCTTTAATCAAGGCAACAAGCCGGTCGTTATCCCAGTTTGCGTTGGTAATTGTCGTAAAAAGCCCCTGTGCAACAAACAACCCTGTTTCCTTATCATGGATGCCGAGCTCTTTGGCCTTTTCACCATAAACAGCTATCCCTCTTAACGTATAGATTAAAAGATCCTGCAAGTTTGCAGTTTCTTCCGGTTTTCCGCAAACTCCCCTTACTGTACATCCTGTGTTTTTCGCTGTTTCCTGACATTGAAAACAAAACATAATTTTCTCCTTTGGTTAATGGTGATGGATTCGCAAAATAACTTTTCTTGCCTTTGTTTTATATTTGGTTATAAATTACGGATACCAACATAAAGCGGGACACTTTCCGCCATTTTGTCCCTATAGCAATTCCACAATCAAGAGTAGGGGCGGGTTTAAAACCCG
>DAOURZ010000407.1 GCA_030627475.1 Deltaproteobacteria bacterium
AGCTTTCAGATAATTTTGCAGTTGAGCTCTATGCATATCACATAATTCAAGTTTCGCAGATCTTTAAAAGTGCATAAAATCAGGTAAAAAGATAAAGAAAAAGGTAGCATAAAAACACTCTAAATGTATATTTGACAATAGGTTAAAAAGCAAATTACAAAAGGAGGCTTTTATGCTACGAAATCAAACTGCCAATCATATCTCAGAATTGCAAGATTTTTTTATAACAAAATCAACAACGGCCAATAAAATCATCGAAGTGTTTCAAGGGTTTAGGGTTTGTAATGCATTGCAAAACATCAATAAATATAAGCAAAAAGGATATGAAGCATTAGACGCTCTATACATCTTACTGCTATTACCATTTACTTTGGGAGACACTGTAAACAGCCTTATAAAATCGAGTGTGCAGCTTATCCCAGATATGGGAAAAGATGTTTTCTATCGGCTGAAAAATAATCCCGAAATTTATTGGAGAGGGTTATTGTATTCCATAGCCAAACGCTCGCAAAAAATAGTTCAGGAAAACTCTATTGAGCCGGACAAACCAGAGACAGATATTATTTTTCAGGTAAAATGTGCCATTTTTGATGACACTGTAATCCGAAAAACAGGCTATAAAATCGAGGGTGTCGGTAAAGTTTTTGATCACGTATTCCAGCAGTATGTCCTGGGCTACAAAATGTTATGCTGTTGTTTTTGGGATGGTAAAAGCTTAAACCCGCTTGATTTCTCACTTCACAGTGAAAAAGGTAAGAAAAGGAAAAATAAGCAATTTCGCCCATACGGCTTAACAAAGAAGCAGTTGAAAAATCGTTTTCTTAAAAGAAGAGATAAATCCACTCATGGATACAAGCGTAAAAAGGAACTATCCATAAGCAAAATAACGATTATGCTGGAAATGCTGAAACGAGCAGTCAAACACGGATTTGTTCCAGATTACGTATTAATGGACAAGTGGTTTATATCCGAAAAGGTCATAAAAACCATTCGCCTGTTAAAAAAAGGTGGTATCCATATTGTTGCCGCCTGTAGAAAAGATAAGCGCAAGTATGTTTTCCGTGGGAAAGGATATAGTGCTTCAGAATTGCTAACTATGAACAAAGAAAAGAAGAAACATTGCCGTTCTATGAAGACACTTTATATCGTGGTTTATGCAGAGTATAAAGGAGTTCCTATTAAGCTATTCTTCAATAAACCCAGCCGCAGAAAAAATTGGGAATTGCTGGTCACAACAGACCTTAAGTTATCATTTATCAATGCTCTTAAAATTTACCGGATACGCTGGGGGATTGAGGTCTTCTTTAAAGAATGCAAGCAGCATCTGCTACTTGGTAAATGTCAGGCTCAGGATTTTGACACGCAGATTGCAGACATAACCTTGAGTATGATCCGCTATATCATCCTGAATCAATGTAAGCGTTTTAACTCATATGAGACACTCGGAGAAGCATTTACTAATACGCGTATTTTTACTCTAGAGTTAACTTTAGGGCAAAGGCTTTGGTTTCTTTTTTGGGAAATCTGCCGGAAATTATGTGAACTATTTGAGATGGAAGAAGTTCTCTTTATGCGAAAATTATTTTCTATACCAGAATTTGAAGAAAGTGTGTTTCGTTTTTTTGACATTTGGAACAATCCACAAAATCAGGCGATGGACGAGATCAATAATGCCGTATAAATACAAGAAACGGTAAAACAGCACTAATATAGTTTAATCGTAAATGGTTAACGTACTTCTATAAGCAGAGGATGTTGTAAATAATATAGTGTTTTTGCTTAATATGCATCTGCGAAACTTGAGTTCCTTAATTCTTCCAAAGTTGCCGTATTATATTCCCTTGCAATGGATTGACATA
>DAOURZ010000057.1 GCA_030627475.1 Deltaproteobacteria bacterium
CCCCATGGGGTTGCCCCTACGTTATTGATTTTTTATTTATATGCTTATGCTTTTAATTTTTCTGTTTATCAGGAGATAATCAAAAACAAGCCTGGTAAAAATAAGCGCTGTAAACAGGCTTGCCAAGACGCCAAGACTCAGTGTTACTGCAAAACCTTTTATCGGCCCTGTTCCAAACTGAAACAGAACAAGAGCTGCGATAAGAGTTGTTACGTTTGCGTCAAGAATAGTAAGAATAGCTTTACTATAGCCTGCATTTACGGCAGCTCTCTGAGTTTTGCCCAAATTCATTTCTTCTCTGATACGTTCAAATATCAAAACATTGGCATCAACCGCCATTCCTATAGTTAATATGATTCCTGCAATACCCGGAAGAGTTAAGGTAGCCTGAAATGCCGCGAGTCCTCCGGCAATCAGAACAATGTTAAGAATAAGCGCAATGTTTGCTATAAGACCTGAAACCTTATAATATACAAGCATAAAAAGAATAACGAGTATGCCCCCAATGTATATGGAGATAAGTCCTTTTTGTATTGAATCAGCTCCAAGAGAGGGACCTACAGTTCGTTCCTCAATGATTTTAACCGGAGCAGGCAGAGCTCCAGCCCGAAGAACAATTGCAAGGTCATGCGCTTCTTCTGTTGTAAAATTTCCTGTAATGCGTGCTTCGCCGCCACTAATTTTTTCCTGAATAACAGGTGCGGAATAGACTTTATTATCCAGAACTATTGCAAGTCGTTTTTTTACATTTTCTTCTGTTATTTTTTCGAAAAGTCTGGCACCTTTTTTATCAAAAGTAATGGAAACATATGGCTCATTAAACTGGGAGTCTATGTGTACCCTCGCATCCGTCAGGTATTCACCGGTTAGAAGAGTCCGTTTTTTTACAAGATAGGGAGACCTTATAGTACGTTCTACCGCCGTGTCCTCATTGTCCTGATAAAGAAGTTCACTGCCTGCCGGTATATCCCCTTTTAAAGCAGCATCCAGGTTATGGGTTTCATCCAGCAATTTAAATTCCAGCAGAGCTGTTTTACCAATTAACCCTTTTGCTCTTTGTGTATCTTTGATGCCCGGAAGCTGTATAAGAATTCGTTGTTCACCCTGGCGACGTATATCCGGCTCATTTACGCCAAACTGATCAATACGATTTCTTATGGTCTCAAGCGCCTGTTCAGCCGCCAGTTTTTTTATATGATGAGTTTCATCTTCCGGCAAATTCAATATCATGGTAAGTATTTCATGATCAGTTGATTTTGAAAGAACTCGTAAATCATTAAGTTCATTATCCAGTAATTTATCAAAACTCAGGATATTTTTATCGCCGCGTATTTTAAGGGATATTTTGGTGTTTTCTATCCTGTCTATTCCAACGTATCTTATATTTTTTTTCTTTAAAAGACTGCGGAGTTCATAAGTCATACGTTCTATTGTACTTTCAACTGATTTTTCAGTATCAACCTCAAGTACAAGGTGCATTCCTCCCTGAAGATCTAATCCAAGATTTATCTTCTTATGAGGCCACCAATTTTGATTTATTGCAGGAAGAATATAAATGATTGCAGTTATAATAACCGCAAAGACTATAATTGCTCGCCATGAAAAATTCTTCAATTGGACATTCCCTTCAAGTAAGTAGTGCCCGAACGAAAATCAGAAAATTTTTCAAGTTCAAGGAAGACATAAATTTTAACCGCAGGAATACATGAGGTATTTTGAGGATTAAAATTTGCGCTTGACGCAGAAATTGAAAAACGGCAATTTTCGTTCAAACACCAAGTAGCTAAAAGAATTAAAAATATTTACCATTTAGTGCCAGGAAACTCTCAGCACCTTTAAGCATTCGGGCTACCTTAACCAGCCTTTTTCTCAACAGATGGCTGGGATTGGGAAGCTTGATTTAGCGCAGCTATATTTCCGCGATTTATTTTTATTCGAACTTTATCTGATATTTCCACTGTTAATACGGTATCATCTGTACTTGTAATTCTTCCATGAATACCACCACTTGTTACTACGCGGTCACCTTTTTTCAGAGTACTTATCATTTCACGATGTTCTTTGGTTTTTTTCTGTTGTGGCCGGATAAGCAGAAAATAGAATATGGCGAACATAATAATCAGTGGAATAAATGCTGTAAATCCACCTGACTGTGCTCCGCCTGCTGCTCCGCCCTGACCCATTGCAAATGCTATACTAATCACAATCAACCTCCATGTTTAAATTAACCTCAGTTATTGATATGTTTTAATCGTTCCAAACCATTTCAGTAGTTCCTCTCACACTTGTAATTACAATTTTTATATTTGAACAGGTACCATCAATTATATTTTTGTCGGTTTCAGACAACTTTACAGGAAATCTGACAAGATAAATTGATTCCCAGGTATTAATATATGGGAAAAAGTGAATAATTACTGCATCAATCTTTTTAATTTTCCTTATTTCAAGCGGTATTATCTTTTTTTCATTGCCCGCTTTAAGATATATTTTCCATATGGAGTTTTTTTTATTAAAATCATTCCATTCTTTATCCGGTACATATGCAGCCATTATAAAATCGTTGTATGTTAAAGAAGCTTCTTTTTGATCTTTTATAAGTTTTTCCTTTTCTTTGCTGCCAAGCTTATAAGTTCTGGCATATTCATTTGCGTAGGCATCTCTGTATTCAGGCGTTTTGAAAGTAACTGAAGCCATCAGCTCAAGATCAAGACCTCTATATATGGGAGCTTCACGCGTCCATTTCATTAGTACTGCTTTGTAAGCGCTTCCCTGGTACGGATCAGATGATGCTTCAAATTGCTTGACTGATGAGACGAGCTGACATCCCTGACATGCTGCAAGAATAAATATCAGCAAAATACTTTTAAAAAAATAGTTAGTTTTCATGGCCAAATACACGGTCAAAAATTGTGCCAATATACTTTAAATGATAGTTAACGTCAAATATCTCTTCAATTTTTTTCTTGTCTAAATGTGCGCATATATTTTTATCTTCTTTTATCAGCCCTTTGAAAGATTTTTTTTCTTTCCACACACGCATTGCCTGCTTTTGAACCATTACATATGCCTCTTCACGGGTTACCCCCGATTCGGCGAGTGCAAGAAGTATCTGTTGAGAAAAAACAAGACCATTCAGCATTTGGAGATTCTCTCCCATTTTGTTGGGATAAACAATTAGATTATCAATCAAACCTTTGAGCCTGTTCAGCATGTAATCAATAAGTATTGTACTGTCAGGGGCAATTATTCTTTCAACAGATGAGTGGCTTATATCTCTTTCATGCCAGAGAGGAATGTTCTCCAAAGCAGCCATGGCATTAGATCTGACAATCCGTGCGAGGCCGCAAAGATTTTCGGATCCTATCGGATTTCTCTTGTGAGGCATAGCTGAAGAACCTTTCTGTCCTTTTGAAAAATACTCTTCTGCTTCAAGAACCTCCGTTCTTTGAAGATGCCTGATTTCAATGGCCATCTTTTCGATTGAAGATGCCATGATAGCGAGTACTGTAAAATATTCGGCATATCGGTCTCGTTGTATGATTTGAGTTGAAGCAGGAGCTGGTTTGAGAGAGAGTTTTTTGCAAACATATGCTTCAATTTCAGGTGAAATATTAGCAAAAGTACCTACGGCTCCTGAAAATTGACCGAAACTAATATTTTCGACAGCACGCTCAAATCTTTTTCTGTTGCGTTGCATTTCATCATACCAGACTGCTAATTTTAGACCAAAAGTAACAGGTTCTGCATGAATTCCGTGAGATCTTCCGACCATGACGGTATCCCTGTGTTCAAAGGCTCTTTTTTTAATTATATTTAACAGGTTTTCGCAGTCTTCTATAATAATTTCCCCGGCTTTTTTGAGAAGACAGGCCATGCTTGTATCAAGAACGTCGGAAGATGTAAGCCCCATGTGGATGTATCTTGAGTCAGGCCCGACATGCTCAGCAACATTTGTCAGAAAAGCTATTACATCATGTTTGGTCTCAGCTTCTATTTCTTCTATTCTTTTAACGGAGAACCCGGCTTTTTGCTTTATATTTTTAAACGCTTTTTGGGGAATCATCTTGTTTTGCGCCATGGCTTCACAAGCTAGAATTTCAACTTTCAGCCATGTATTATACTTGTTTTCATCAGTCCAGATATCGCCCATAATACTTCTTGTATATCGTTTTATCATTTATTGCTTTGCTCCACTCGTAGTCTATTCTTCGGTAGTTATTTCGTTCACGTTCACTATCTATACCACCAGCCTCAAAACACCCCATGTATTTCTGTGGTTAAAATTTGCGCCTTCCTTGAACTTGAAAAACAATTATAGTTTTCGTTCGGGCAATATTTAGGAACGGGGTTTAAATAACAGGAAAGTTATTTAACCCCCGTTCCTAAATATATTTTGATCACCCGTGCACTATTATCTTATTCCGTTACTGATCAATATGTATCCAGAGAGTTTCTCCGTCAAACTGGATACGGCTTGTATTATTATAATCAATCCTGTCCAAAAAAGCAAAAATTTGATCCATATTATAAACGACTACTTTGCTTACAGGATATATCAGATTAAGATTTGAAGTTATTTTACGTTCTTTGATGTTATAAATGGTAACAATTTTTTCGGAAAATTTTAAAATTTTGCCGATTCCTGAACTAAAGCCCTTTTTGTTCGGCTCGTCGGCAAGTGGGGCAAGATCAATCTCCTTATGATCAAAGTAATCTTTTAAAAACTTAAAGTGTATATTCCAGATGTTGTCTTCAGGTTTGACCACATATATTCCAAATACTCTTATTTTATCATCCGGCAGGTTCAGCAAACCTATTTCCTTTTCAACAATATCACCGCTTTTAATATATATCTTGTCCAGAATTTCCTGCATTGGAATTGTCGAATCACCTATTTTAAGTGATTCATTAGATTTTACAATAATATCAATACTTTTTTCTACCCCATATTTTATTTTACGCTTTTGGGTAAGTGCTTGAAGGTCTTTATCCTTTTCCAGTTTGTTGTAATCTATTACAGCCCTGGATTTTATAGGAACATGAACTTTTCCCGACAAGTTTTTTTCAACAGGCACGGTTGCTTTCCGCATTAAAAACAAGCCTGCTACAACTATTACAGCAGAAATGGTACAAATTATGACAATAATGGCAATCTTGTTTGATTTAATTATATTTTTTTTATGCATAATTTTTCCACCATAAAATAATAATTAAGATACTAATGATCAATAAAGAGTATTGATTTAAGGAAGGCTATTTTGAACTGATAATCTTGCTGTCTCCGAAAAGCAAGGCACTGTCGCCTTTGATTGATATTGAAAGATTGCGCCTTAACTCAAGATCAATTATTTCTTTTCTTTTATTATTCAGAAGATAATCAGCCACCTCAACATGGACTATGCCGGTTACTTTTGGACTTTCTTCTTTTAAAGTTTCGATGCTGAGTTTTCTCAAGAAAGCAAGAGCCAAAGTTTCGGGAGATGGGGTCATACCTTTTCCATGGCAATATTTGCAAGCTTCAAAACCGCTGTATCTAATAGATGGTCTGATCCGCTGCCTCGACATTTCCAGCAATCCAAACTTGGAAATTTTTCCGACTTTTGTTTTTGCCTTATCTATCTTTAGATGGTTTTTCAACGTCCCTTCTACTTCCGATTTGTGCTTTTGGTCTCTCATATCAATGAAATCCAACACAACAAGACCGCCCATATCCCGCAAACGCAGTTGACGGGCAATTTCTTCGGCTGCCTCAATGTTGGTCTGCAAGGCAGTTGCCTCAATAGATTTTTTTTTGGTTGCCTTGCCTGAATTAACATCAATAGCGACTAAAGCTTCGGTTTGTTCTATTACAATTGATCCACCTGATTTCAGGTTAACTCTGTTTTTATATATAGAAGCAATCTGATCTTCAAGCTGGTATTTTGTAAATATAGGTTTTTCACCCTTATATAATTTAACAATTTGGGTATGCTTGGGAGATATGATTTTAATAAAATCTTTAACTTCATTGTAAACCGAGACGTTATCAATAAGAATTTCATTAATATCTGTCGTAAAATAGTCCCTCATGGATCTTAAAACAAGATTTCGTTCTTTAAAAAGAAGCGCTGGAGCTTTTTCCTTTATTATCTGACTTTTAATATTTTTCCATAGCCTGAAAAGATAATTCAAATCTTTAGAAAGTTTTGTTTTTGTACAATTTATTCCGGCAGTTCTTACAATAAGCCCACATCCTTCAGGGATATTAAGTTCGGATACAATTTTTTTCAGACGATTCCGTTCATCTTCATTGTCTATTTTTCGTGAAATCCCCCGCTGTTCACTTCCCGGCATAAAAACCAGAAACCTTCCGGGAAGAGATATAAATGTTGTAAGCATGGCTCCCTTTTTCATGAAGGGATCTTTTATTACTTGTACAATCAGTTCCTGCTCTTTTTTAACGATATTTGCGATGGAAGCTCCTCCGGTATAATTATCCTGGAAGTAATCGCTGTGGATTTCATTCTTCTGAAGAAATCCATGTCGTTCTGCTCCATAATCAACAAATGAGGCCTGGAGACCAGGCTCAACGCGAGAAATTACCGCTTTATATATGTTACCACGTGTAATTTTTTTTGAGGCACTTTCGATATGAAATTCTTCAAGTTTAGTATCAACTACTTTTGCAATTCTGCATTCTTCAGGATCTATTGCATTTATCAGAACCTTGCTAATCATATATAATTTTTATCCTTAACTTTAGGCATTCTATGCACGTTCTTTATTAAGTAAACAATGGAAATTTATATTATTAAGTTACTTATGTCCCAAGTCCTGCCTTAGGCATTAGAGACCTTCCCCTTCTTAAGTTTCTCCAGATAAAACTCAATCTCCTCTGCTCTCAACCCTTTCAACCTCTCCTCTGTCTTGAACTTTGAAAGTATCTCTTCGGGATCAAGCACTCTTATATGAGCCTTGATGTAATCTTTTTGAAATTGTTCCATAGTATACGGCATAGTTATTCCCTCCAATGAATACTTTTCTAACAACTGGTTTATTACTGTACTGTCATCATTCTTATGCCAGTTGATATTCATGTATCTACCTTTTCAAATATCCGCGTTCCCTACATACCTAATTACCATAATGGCCATCAAAAACAAGGTGATATTTTCCAGCACGGTTCCGTTATTATTCGTTATTTTCTGAAGAATATTGATCAAACGTTTGTCTTTTATTTAGGACCGGGGACGAATCAACTTTCTCTATTTTTGCTTACCGGGGCACTACGCCTAACAAGTTGTTTATAAATATTTTTTTGATTGAATATGAAATTGTCCGGTGCAAGTCAAACTATTTTTGATCGGTGGTTTTCTAATACCTGAGTTGAACAATTTTTTGCGAAGAAATGTGCCGGGATCTTGGTACAGGTAGGGTCGGTTCAGGGCTGAGTTTTGATGAGTTTTTAGTAGTATTTTATCAAACTTAGGAACGTGGACGAAATAACTTCAGCAAGCAGGC
>DAOURZ010000190.1 GCA_030627475.1 Deltaproteobacteria bacterium
ACCATTTATCAAAAATGCGGGGTGTAATGCCTGCCACCCAAGTCATTCCCCTTTGATGGTCAGCTATACCGAAGATGTGACAAATGCTATCTGTACAGATTGTCATGTTGATGTCGGCAACCAATTATCGGGCAGCAATAATAAACATGCTTTTCTTGAATGCGCCAATTGCCATGCCAATAAGCACCGCTATATTCCAATGTGCCAGGAATGCCATGGGCAGGAACCGCATTCAAAAGCATTGCTTGAAAAATTCAGCGGTTGTAATGATTGTCACGGAAATCCGCATACTCTGACTCTGCAGTTACCGTAAACAATTATGCCCAAACAAAACTAAAGGGTTGATAGATGATAATGGGAAAAAAATTAAAATCTGTATCGTTATTTCTTGGAATTTGCCTCGGTATTTATGTCATTTTCATGCTCTGTTATCTATTCGGGGATGGCTGCTGGAATTGCAGCCCGCAAGATTATTATGACAGAGGAATAGCGATGATATCGGATGGTGATAATAATAATTTGAAAAAAGGAGTCAAATATCTTAAAAAAGCCGCCAGGAAAGATAATATTGAAGCAATTATCTTTCTTGGAGAACTATATCTGGGCGCTTTACCTGATACATATCTTACAGATAACAAAGAAAAAATCGCCGCCCTTGCAAGTACAGTCTCTGCAAATATTGAAAAAGGAGAATCATATTTTAATGATTTGGCTGAAAATCAATCTTTTTTTGATAGAAAATACAGCAAAATACAATACAATCTCGGGATGTTACACAAAACAGGTATTTTGAAAAGTGAAGATAAAGAGGAACAGTACAAAAAATGGTTAACAATCTCGGCCGATAATGGCAATCCTCTTGCCATTTATCAAATGGGCATTTACTTTAATAATAAAGGCAAATATATAAAAGCATTAAACTGGTTTACAAAAGCATTTGATTACAGTCAGGAGCCTGCTTCGGCAATAATGATCGGAGATTATTATTTTTATGGCAAAGGAGTAAAAAAAGATTACCTTCGATCAATAGAATGGTATCAACAGGCTTTAAGTATTCCGGCATCAACGGACACTGCTTTATGGATCAAAAATAGAGAAAAACTGAATGAATGGGCAACCCAGAGATTAAATATTGCAGAAAAAAAAGTCCACGGCAAAAAATCAAAACAAGTAGTTATTGTTAAATATAGTATAACAGGCAATACAAATTCATTTTCAATTTTTACATCAGGCATAAACGGAAATTTCATTGGTAAGGTAAAAAAACAAAACGACTATATTCTGGCGCGTATTCACACGACAATCAAGTCGGTCTCTTTTTCAAAATCAACCAAAGTTGATTCTATGAGTGAAGGTCTGCATTGGGTGCTTGCAATATATGCTCAAAATAAATATGGACCTGATAAAAATTTCAATTTTGTCATTACAAAATAATGTTTGAACAAAAAACCAATTGACTGAACCCAGAGGAGAAAACATGTCTGGATTAGCAGATACTAGACTCAAAGGCATAGCCTCGCTTTTTGATACATATGAATTAAAAAAATTTGTTAAATTTTACATCAGTTTGATTTTTTTGCTGGAAATTATAATTTTCGGCTCTTGTTTTCTTTTCCAGCTTGAACCGGTCAACCTTCCTTTTCCCTGGAAATACTATTTCCTCGCATCCTTTCTGGTACCGATTGCAGTAACTTTTCTGCTCGGCATTTTTATAACTGCTTTTAATTTATTCGTTTTTGGTCATTCTACTCCTCAATCCGCAGATTCCGAGTCATCTGACAATGATGATGAGAATGATAAGGAAAATAATGAAACAACCGGTCATTTTAATAAAATAAATGCTTCATTAACTTTAATCCGCCAGATGCCTTTTTTACTTACTTTGCTAATATTGGGAATCGGCGCTATAATTTTTGCTCAATTAGATAATTTAATAATATTTCTGGGAGAAATAGGAGTAAAAACTGTGGAGTATGCCCTTATCATCTTGGGTGTTGTCTTTGCAGTTGCGGTAGTTTTTGCATTGATCTGGATATTTATGAAATATAAACTGGAAAAGATGAAATATGATTATAAATATAAACAAGATGTAATGTCGCAGTTGGGCTTGCTTGTCATAGATAAAAAAACTGTGATAACTCCTGAAGGAAAAGTTATTACTCAAAACAAAAAAAAGAAACTTTTACCGGAAAAAACCAAAAGCAATAAAGATGCATTATTGATTGCCCAATCAACTGAACAGCAGCAGGGGTAAAGAACGAAAGTAGAAGACAGAAAACAGAAGAATAAAGGTCGAAGGATGAAATTAAGGGAATCAGGCTAATCAGCAAGTAAAAAGTGGTTAAAAATAAAGATATGCATATAAATTAGATAGTTGTACGAAATTAAAAAAAGGGCAAAAAAAGGGGGTGGTTACAGGAAATTTGTAATTATCTGTTATTGCTGATAAAGATTGTTGTCTGCGATGGGGAATAAGGTGGTGAAGACATGAAAAAAGAGACAAAAAAGAGAGGTTACAGAAAAGCCTATGCTAAGTATCCGTATTTATTGACTGGAAAAAGGCCACCCTCTGAAACTGAGACCTGATGAATAAGGGATTGAGACGTCTACCCATTCAATTCCTCCGCCTATTAAGAAAAAACTCTGAAACTGAGACCTGATGAATAAGGGATTGAGACTTAGAGTCATGTACCTTAGTCCCAGCAGGGAGTTCCATTATCCTCTGAAACTGAGACCTGATGAATAAGGGATTGAGACAGCTACAGCGAAGGGCTGTAGGGGAGAAAGATTGCTAAGATTCAAATAGTGTAACGATTTCCTACCATTTAGCGACGAAATAGTGTAATGCATAAAAACATTATAAATTCAGCGGGATAGGCAGGGTACTGTTTTATTTTTAATTTTTTAATAAATTGATTATTTTTCCATTTTCTCACGTTTATCTGTTATATTTATTATTAATTCAATAGGTTCTGAGGCGTTACACTATTTGAATCTTAGCAAAAGATGGAAATAAGAGATATTCTTATGAGTATGATGGAAAAAGATCATCAGGTTGTTGCATCCAGCATCAGTAAACGTTTCGGCATTAAGGATATGCTCACTGACAAATCCCGCGACAATACATTCCTGATCTCTTTTCTCTACTATTTCGGAGTGCTGACTATTGCAGGTGACACCGAAGATCTGAAAGTTATTTTAAAAGTTCCCAATCTCGTTATGCTGGGTCTTTATGTGGAACGAATTCAAAAGATGCTTCTGCCTGTTCATCCCTAAAAAAGTTTCAGAAATACAAAAACCCACAAAGGTATAAGTTCGATGTTTTTTCCATTACAATGGACAAATATTATTGCAAACATCCGAAAGCCTCCCCATGCAGTGAGCATTTCTTTGATCACCCCAACAAGAATCAAGCATAAAAATCGTTTTACCAAAAACCTGGAATTTCATGTTTTTTTTAGAAATTTGCTGCGCCGCATATCCCGTCTTTCATATTTTCACTGCAACTACAGCAATAGATGACACCAAATTTAAGAATCTCATCGAACAATCCGGAAAGGTCAAAACGATTAAGCGCTCGCTCTACCGGCATAACTGGAAACGGTATTCCAAGCGACAGGAAACACCGGATGAAGATGGGCGGATTTATGGGTGAGATTGCGTATGAAGGGGAGTTAAGGGAGTTTTGGCCTTATATCAGGCTGGGTGAATAATGATAAGTTGGAAAAGGAAGTGGATTCGGGTTAAGAAGATACAGGATAGAAAATAAAGAAGGATAGAGGCGTGACTACAGATTACAGCAAACTCGGATGGTCAATGCCAATCAGCTGAAGATCATAGGCCATCATTTTTCCGATATTTGGAAGATCAACAAGCCGGGATACTGTTTTTCTGTCAGGATTCTTCATTTAAGACCTTTCGGCAAACGGTTGAATAGGTTTTTAGTAAAGGAAGCAACTTTAGCCAACTGCAAAAGGCTGGCACCAGGACAAACGCATCTAACTTTTAAAAAA
>DAOURZ010000310.1 GCA_030627475.1 Deltaproteobacteria bacterium
GCTATAAAATACCGTTCTGTTATTATCAGGAAGTGGGGCTTTAGCCCCGCCTTGTTGCACAGTGTTTTTGCGGGACTACGAGTCTCACTTCCGTGCAAAGGTGGCAAAAACTATAAAAAGTTTAGTTTTTAACCGCCTTTATCCGGTCTCTGAGTTCTGCGGCTCTTTCAAACGCAAGTTCTTTTGCCGCCTGATTCATTTCATCTTCCATAGAAGATATAATATCATCAATATTATCAGCAGATTCATACTCTGCAAGTATTTCTGACACATTATCAGCCACTGGTACATCATCATTTTTATAAACGGTTTCAAATACAGATGCTATATTCTTCTTTATGGTTGTTGGGATAATGTCGTGTTTTTTATTGTAATCCTGTTGTATTTTTCTGCGTCTGCCTGTTTCGTCTATTGCCTGTTTCATTGATTTTGTAATATGGTCGGCATACATTATTACCATACCGCCGACATTTCTGGAAGCACGTCCACATGTCTGAACAAGTGATCTAACTGAACGTAAAAATCCTTCTTTATCAGCATCCAGTATTGCCACGAGTGAAACCTCAGGTATGTCCAGGCCTTCACGCAGCAAGTTTATTCCAACAAGCACCTGAAACTCGCCTTTTCTGAGATCCGTTATGATTTCCATACGTTCTATTGTTTTGATATCAGCATGAAGATAACGTATTTTAATCCCCAGATCAGCATAATATTCAGTAAGATTTTCTGCCATACGTTTCGTAAGGGTAGTTACCAGTACTCTTTCGTTCAGATTATCACGCTTGATAATTTCATCATAAAGATCATCAACCTGATTCTCGGCTTTCCGCACATCAATTGCAGGATCAATAAGACCCGTGGGCCTTACAATTTGTTCGACAATAGCATGTTTTCCTTTTTCAAGTTCATATTCTGCAGGAGTTGCCGAGATATAGATCACCTGGGATATCTTTGACTCAAATTCTTCAAACTTCAAGGGACGGTTATCCAGAGCTGACGGAAGCCTGAAGCCATACTTGATAAGTGTTTCCTTACGGGATCTGTCACCCGCGTACATAGCTCGAAGCTGTGAGCCGGCAATATGGCTTTCGTCGATGCATACAAGAAAATCATCCGGGAAATAATCTAAAAGCGTGGGCGGAGGTTCTCCCTGCTTTCTTCCCGTGAAATGTCTCGAATAATTTTCAACTCCATTGCAGTATCCAAGCTCCTGCATCATTTCAAGATCAAAATTGGTTCTTTCTTCTATCCGCTGTGCTTCTATCAGCTTGTTTTCATCTCTGAAATATTCAATTCTGTCCTTAAGTTCCGCAATTATTGATATGATTGCCTTTTTTAATATGTTTTTTTTGCTGACATAATGACTTGCCGGATATATAGATATATTTTCAACACGGTTAATCACATTTCCTTTTAACGAATCAATTTCTGATATTTTTTCGATCTGATCCCCGAAAAAATCTATCCTTACTGCTGAATTTTCTTCATAGGCCGGAAAAATTTCGACCCTGTCTCCCCGTACTCTGAATACTCCTCTGTGGAAATCGAAATCATTACGATCATAATGAATGGCAATAAGATCTGAAATAAGTTTGTCGCGAGATAGTTCAGCGCCGGTTTCAAGATTAATGCTCATTGCAAGATATTCTTCGGGAGCGCCAAGTCCGAATATGCAGGATACGCTTGCCACAACAATAACATCCCGTCGTGAAAGAACGGATTTTGTCGCAGAATGACGAAGTTTATCAATCAGTTCGTTTATTGAGGAGTCTTTTTGTATATAGGTACCGCTGGAAGGGATATATGCTTCAGGCTGGTAGTAGTCATAGTAACTTACAAAATATTCAACAGCATTTTCCGGGAACAGTTCCTTGAACTCGCCATACAGTTGTGCGGCGAGTGTTTTGTTTGGAGCCAGAACTATGGTTGGTTTTTCAACTTTTGCGATAACCTGAGCAATTGTAAATGTTTTACCGGATCCTGTAACACCGAGAAGTACCTGGTGTTTTTTACCGGATAAAATACCTTTGCTTAAAGATTCTATAGCATAAGGCTGATCTCCCTTTGGGGTAAAGTTCGAAACAGAATTAAAGGAAGACATTAGGTTTTATAGAATAATATATTAAATTTATAGCAATAAATTTCAGATGTTGTCCCATCACGTTCCTTTGTTTATTCAGGCTTTTTTTGCTCCAGTTATTTTGCAATCTCTATTTTTTATACAATAACGTTCTATCTCAAAAAAGGTCAATAGTAAATCCCCGGCAATTCTAATTATGGGATTTTTTGCACATAGAATGTCCCATACAAGACAGTATCGACTTTCATCAAAACCAGTTGACAAGTACCATTAAGAGCACTATTGATAATACTATGGAACGTGAACGTGGACGAAATAACTTCTGATTGCAAAAATACCATATATGACGAATTCAAAAAAAGTTATTGCTATAGAATCACGGCTTAAAAGTTGCAGGAATGTAATTACTCTGGGAGTTCGACCGAATTTTTCAGATTATAGCCATCAAGATGCAAAGTTAATCAGAAGCGCAGA
>DAOURZ010000443.1 GCA_030627475.1 Deltaproteobacteria bacterium
CTAAATGCGGTATTCTAATTACTTAGTGCCTGAACGAAAACTGCTAATTTTACCAATTTCTGCGTCAGGCACACATTTTAATCCTCAAAATACCCTATGTATTCCTGCGGTTAAAATTTGCGCCATCCTTGAACTTG
Source organism: Deltaproteobacteria bacterium (assembly GCA_030627475.1). Lineage (GTDB taxonomy): Bacteria > Desulfobacterota > Desulfobacteria > Desulfobacterales > ETH-SRB1 > B13-G4. The sequence goes on from DAOURZ010000443.1 coordinate 138, forward strand.
AAAAAAATTTCAAGTTTTCGTTCGGGCACTATCTCCCTAAATCTTAAACCCTTCGACTTAAAATATCTCATCCAGCACAACATTAAAACCCTTCAATACTCTGGATGAAACACTTCCATTACCTTCTGCTTCATCGTACATTTTGAATTTGTTATTCTGATTCTCATATATTTCTATTCTCTTTGGCCCCGGATCAACAATCCAGTATTCACTTACACCATGCGATTCATAAGTCCTGAATTTATTTTTCAAGTCGTAATAGGCAGTCGAAGGCGACAGGATCTCTATGACAACATCCGGAGATCCTTCTATCTTTATCTCACCGATTATCCCCTCACGCTCTTTTCGGATAAAGATAATATCCGGCTGATAGACGTCTGTATCGCTGAAATATACATCTAATGGAGCGTCATATACATGCCCCAACCCGTTTTTTTCCACAAAAACAAGTAGCCTAAATTCCAGATTTCTTGATATTTCCTGATGATACGGCACTGGCGAAGCAGTCATTACTATCTGTCCTCCAATCAATTGATATGGCGCCCCTTCCGGCAGTTTACTATAATCATCATACGTGTAATTTTTTTTTTCGGGAATAGGACATTCAAACAAAGGAACATCATAAACCATGGATTTGGAAAATCCCGCTCCGGTCATGGTTCTTTTTGCTGCTGTTTGCATTTTTTATTCCTTTCACGGGGTTTAAGGTGCAGGGGTCAGGGTTTAAAGTAGTCCAGTGCTCCTCATTGCATCAGCCATCTTCACATCTTTTTCGGAAAGTTTTCTTAGAGCCGCAACCATACGTCCCACCTTGCCATAAAAAAACAAAATAAACGTTTTCATCATCGCCCTCTTATCTTCTTTTTTATGCATTTTGGATTACGCTGTAGCCCCTACAAAAGAAAAGATTTTTCTTCCAACCTTCTCACCCTCTATCCCTCTTCCTGCCCTGGGGAATTAAAAACCCAACAGACAATTCACAAAAATCTGCGTAATCTGCGGATTACAAAATATTTCTGGGGTTGATTGTTGTTGTGAAAGTTATGTCTGGTATATCTTCATCCTCGGTCTCTGTGTGCTCCAGCTTGAGAACAATATCAATTCTGGCAAGGTCTTTGACAGAATTGCCTACAGTCCATGCAATTCCGTCTGCTTTCTTGCAAGTCATCTCCAGATCGCTTACATTGTCTGCCAGTACATTGCTATCCACCATTATCTTGCTGTTCTCAAACTTTATTGTGCAACTCGGATCCAAGAGATTTCTGTTATAAGTTATGTTTATAGATGTAGCCGCTGTCACATCACAAATATCTCGAAGTTCAAGGCTCATTCGTGCCATGGCCAGCTCTGCCTTCTGGGTCATAGCCGCATTTTCCGATGCAAATACATAGCCTTTTACACCCTGCACAATACCCAGTCCCGCGATGGTCGCAAGTATTCCTGCAATAAGCATTGTTACAATAACTTCAATTAGTGTAAAACCGGCTTCTTTATATCGCCATTGCCTCATA
>DAOURZ010000292.1 GCA_030627475.1 Deltaproteobacteria bacterium
ATCGAAAAATTCCACTTCAGGTACATTGAAAACAGCGATGGTTTTGGGGTTTATGATAGTGCTGAAAATGAGCGGTCTGTGGCCTGCGGAATGCTCCAGTATAGAGTCCATGATTTTTTGGGCACCGGCAACTGTCGTGATGAAAGGAAATTTTTCCTCGTGGAATCTGATTCCGGGAAACTGACAGATAAGGGCTTTGCCGATATTAGTAGCAAGAATGGCGGTGCCGTCAGAAATGTAATAAACATCTTTTGATGTCAACATGGTCAACTCAACCCTAACCTTCGATCAGAGAGCTTCCTGTCATCTGTTCAGGCTTATCAATATTCATGACATGAAGAATGGTAGGGGCAATATCTCCCAGAATGCCGTCTGATCTTAGTTTTATATTTTGTTGTTTATCATCAACCAATATGAATGAAACGGGGTTGAGTGTATGGGCTGTATGTCTATGTCCGTCTGCATCAATCATCTTTTCTGCATTTCCGTGATCAGCAGTAATTAAGACTACGCCTCCCTGGGCCTTGACCTGGGTAACGACTCTTTCCACACATTTATCAACAGCTTCACATGCCTTGATTGCAACCTCAAGAATGCCGGTGTGCCCCACCATGTCCATATTGGCGAAGTTAAGAATTATCATACTATATTTTTTTGACTGCAAACGGGAAATAACTTCTTCCGTCAGTTCAAAAGCGCTCATCTCCGGTTTTAGATCATAGGTTGGAACTTCACGTGGGGATGGAATCAAACATCTGTCTTCAAGATGAAAGGCCTTTTCTTCACCGCCATTAAAAAAATATGTCACATGAGCATATTTTTCTGTTTCCGCTATCCTTAGCTGCCTTAAGCCTTTTTTACTTATAACTTCACCAAGCAGTTCATCCATATGAACGTGAGGGAAAGCAACCGGAAGTGAAAGTTTTTCATCGTAAACCGTCAAACATACAAAATTACAAATCTCAGAAAATGGATTTCTATTAAAAACAGTAAATTTTGGATCCGTAAACACTTGTGCAAGTTGCCTTGCACGATCTGCCCTAAAATTAAAAAAGATGACACCATCGCCATCCTGAACAGTTTTAAGCGGCTTTCTATGCTCATCTGTAATAACAACCGGTTGTATGAATTCATCAGTTTCATCCCGGTTGTACGCATTTTGTACTGCTTCTACAGAATTCGTTTCCTTAACACCTTCACCACGCGTATATAGACGATAGGCCTTTTCAACACGGTCCCATCTTTTGTCGCGATCCATTGCATAATATCGACCACAAATACTGACGATAGTTCCAAAATCAATTTTTTTCATATAGCTATGCAAGCTTTTTATATAATTGATCCCGCTATCAGGAGAAGTATCACGACCGTCAAGTATGGCATGAATGTAAACATTTTTAAGTTCTTCTTTTTTTGCCATATCCAGCAAAGCCAGTAAATGGCTGAGATGGCTATGAACGCCACCGTCTGAAACAAGTCCCATCAAATGTAATGCAGAATCATTTGCTTTAACTTTTGATATTACAGACTTTAAAACATCATTTTCAAAAAATTCTCCGCATTTTATTGATTTATCTATTTTTAAAAGGGCCTGATCTACCACCCTTCCTGCTCCAATATTAAGGTGCCCTACCTCGGAATTTCCCATAATTCCCGCTGGAAGCCCCACAGCTTCCCCTGAACATAAAAGGCTGGTGTTGGGATATACATTCTCAAGTCTGTCAAGATAAGGAGTTTGGGCCAGCTTGACAGCGTTTCCTTTGCTGTCAGGACTGATTCCCCATCCATCCAGAATAATCAGCATGCAAAGTTTTGTATCATTCATTATAACGCCCCAAAATCGGAAATCTTTTTTGCGTCAACCCAGCGACCTTCGAGGTCATATAAAGTACGCATCGGTTCATAAAAAATATGAATAACAACATGGCCATAATCCACAACAACCCAGTGTCCTTCTTTTTGACCCTCAACGCTAAGTGGTTTTATTCCATTTTTTTTCAGATCTATTTGAATAGATTCAACAACGGCTCTAACTTGACGATTTGACTGTCCACCGCAAATTATAAAATAATCTGCAATAGAAGTCAGCTCACGAACATCTAACGCAACTATATCTATAAGTTTGTTATTCAAAACTGCTTCAATATAAATATCAAAAGAAGGGCTCTGTTTATGAATCATGTATAAAATCCTTTGCTGATTATAAAGTCTTCTACTTTTTTGGGAACGAAAAATTTAATTGGTTTGCCTTTTTTGACAAGATTGCGAATTTGAGTTGATGAAATATAAAGTGAATCTATATCAACAAAAAAAATTGTCTGTTTTTCATCATGGATAAAACATGACCGGGAAATGGAAAATTTATAGCCGTCAGATATTTTTTCCTTAATATAATCTTCGAGAACTTTCCATTTTAATGTTCCCTCGATATCCAAACTTATCGACCTTGTCATAACAATAAAAGCTGTAAGATAAAAAAGATCCGAACAGGATTTCCATGTATCTATTTCAAGAAAGGCATCAATACCAAGGATAAAGTAAAGCCTGGAATAATCGGGCAGAATGGATTTAAAGTGGTTAACGGTATCAATAGTATATGATGGACCCGAACGCTTTAGCTCAACATCGGAAATAACAACTGAATTTAAACGATCAGAATACTCTGAGACAGCGAGCCGAATCATCTCAAGGCGAT
>DAOURZ010000345.1 GCA_030627475.1 Deltaproteobacteria bacterium
AGACCTGGGGAATCACCGAAGTTGATATAAAAGATATCAACAGCGATCAAGTGATAAAACAAGAAATGGAAGCCCTGTCGAATGATGTTATTGAATCAATTGAAAGGGAACTTGATGAATTGTTTCCACCTGTTGAAGCTAATCCTCTAATGGAGGAAATATACAAGATTGTTAAAAAAGCAAGATTAAAACAGGCTGCAAATCAAACCAATGGTTCTATTTGATGAAACCAAAAAATATTGATAGCATAATAAATTCCATTGCTGAGTTGCCAACCTTGCCTACTATTTATATGAAGCTTTCACGTCTTCTGAATGTACAGGACTCATCAATCAGAATGATTAGCGATATCATCGCTGAAGATCAGGCTGTATCTGCCATGGTACTTAAAATTGTCAATTCAGCTTTGTATGGTTTTTATAACAAAATCGGAGATCTGCAGCGTGCCATCGTCATCCTGGGGCTGAACGAAATAAAAAACCTGGTACTCGCAACTTCTATGTATAAAACTGTAAAACAATTCAAACCAGGCAGCGCATTTGATATGGAAGGGTTCTGGAAACATTCCACAGGATGCGCTATTTCAGCTAAGGTTCTGGCTGAAACCGCCTACATAAAAGATCCTGAAGATATTTTCACGGGAGGCCTGCTTCACGATATAGGAAAACTGATCCATGCTACCTATTTGAGCGAAGAGTTTGAAGATATAATAGCAGATGTTGAGGAGACCGGATCCCAGATGTTTGAATCGGAAAGAAAAATACTGGGTTTCGATCATGTTCAGACCGGAAGCGCTTTGGCAAAAAAATGGCATTTGCCCCAGAAAATAATCGACATGATAGCCCATCATCATTTGTCCGATACGTCGTGCACCCTGACGAAAGAGGTTGCAGCCGTTCATATCGGAAACACTATCTGCATATCCCTTTGTATGGGATCAGGCGGAGAAAAGCGGGTGCCGATTGTTAATCAAAAAGCATGGGAAATTCTGGATCTTAAATTAAGTGATCTTGAATATATTATACAAAGATCCACAAAACTTTTTGAGGAAAGCATTTCTAATATGGAATTTAAATAAGGAACGTGGATTTAAGAGAAATTGAAAGAATCCGATGGCTATATGAATTTATCTAAAATGCGAATTAAACAGAAACTACCAATTGATCAAAATGAACTTGAATCAATGGTCAAAAAACTGCGCTTTCTGGAAGAATCGAACAACGCGCTTATAAGCATTCAGGATAAACTTGATCGATTAAGTCGCTTTCAATCCGAAAGACTCTTGTCTTATGATGTTCATTATATACTTGAAACATGGCTTGTCAGACTCAGGGAACTGGTTAAAATAGAAGTTTGTTCTGTCTTCCTTGTAGAAAAAGGCGGCATTGAATTCGTCCACAAGATATCAAAACCTGAAAAACTTTCGCCCGTTATTCAAAAGGAAGTTGATGCTCAAATTAACAGGGGAAACTTCGGACTGGCCATCAGCAAGGGCATTCCCCTGAGTGTCCGGACTGAAGTCTTTGGAAAAGAAAGCAATCAACCTCTCAGTATCATGATAGCTCCTCTTTCCAACCTGGAAAGAACTATAGGTGCAATTGTCATTGTCTTTAAAGAAGACAATGATTTTATAAGGCAAAAAACCTTAAGACTTCTACACATTCTCGTAGATTTTTTTTCCCTGTCCATGGAAAATACATACTTGCTTAACGATCTGAAATCTGCTTACTTTGATACCATCAAAACCATTACCAACTCCATAGAGGCACGTGATCCATACACAAAAGGACATTCTGAAAGAGTTGCTCAATTTGCTAAAGCAATAGCCGAGGAACTTAACTGGGAAAAAAACGAGATAGAACTCATTGATTGGGGAGGAATGCTTCATGACGTTGGCAAAATAGGCATCTCCGATTCTATTCTCAAGAAGCCGGAAAAGCTTACCGAGAATGAATACAATGTGATAAAATCACACCCATTAATAGGCACACAAATAATCAAAAATATCTCTTTCCTGGAATCTGTAATACCCTATATTCTTGAGCACCATGAAAGATTTGACGGCAAGGGTTATCCCGGGGGCATGGCCGGGAAAAATATCTCTATCAAAGGAAGACTGCTATCCGTGGCTGACAGCTTTGATGCTATGACCACTGTCAGACCATATAAAAAAGCCTTAAAGCCGGAAAACTCGTTCAGGGAGATATTAAGAAATAAAGGAACTCAATTTGATCCCGAAATTGTAGAGGCTTTTGAAAGTGCCTGGATATCCGGCAAAATAATATGTAAAGAACCTGAATAAGG
>DAOURZ010000119.1 GCA_030627475.1 Deltaproteobacteria bacterium
CAGTTTTCGTTCAGGCACTACTTATCAACCTTTCATATAATATATAAGGTACGAAAAAATTTCCCGTTCCTGAACCCATTTTGAGTTTCGGTTTCAAAGAACCGTGAAAATCAGTACCACCTGTCATCAATAATTCGTGTCTATTTGCCATATCTTCAAACAGGGAAATAATATGCGGCGAGTGTTCCGGATAATAAACCTCAATCCCTTTTAAACCCATTTTTTTTAAAACAATGATAAAATCTTCCAGATCAGCAACATTGCCGGGATTAAGAAGATAAGGGTGCGCTATAACAGGGATACCTCCTGCTCCAAGTATAATTTCAATTGCCGTTGAGCAATCAATACGATATTTATCCAAATATGCCGGCTTGCCTTTCCCAAGGTATTTATCAAAGGCCTCTTTAATTGATTCAACATAACCTTTTTTTACCATAAGCCTGGCAATATGCGGCCTTCCTAACTGACCATCGCCAACCTCGTTTAATAATTCATCCATTGAAAGAGCAACGCCCATACTGTTTAGACGAGCAACAATTCCAGGATTTCGGTTTTTTCTGGCTTCTTGAAGTATGGCGAGAGTTTTATTCAAGGCAGGATTATCAATTTTGATAGAATATCCCAGTATATGGAGACTTGCTGAGTACGAAAAAGGTGGAGGCGGAGATGCACTTATTTCAACACCGGTTAAAAACTTTAATGAGGAAGGGATACCAATGCTGAGCGCCTCTTTAGAACCATTTACGGTATCATGATCTGTAATAGCTATTGCACCTAAATCAAGTTCCTGAGCTAAATCAAGGATTTCGGCCGGAGAAAAAGTTCCGTCAGATGCGTTTGAGTGAATATGAAGATCAATACCTGCATTCTTGTTATAATCCAAGGGCTTTTTCTAAAGCCTCCTCTTTTGTTTTACAGTTGATGCATTGTGTAGTAACCGGCCTGGCTTTAAGCCTCTTAATAGAAATATTTTCACCGCATTTATCACAAATACCGAATGTATTGTTTTTAATACGTTCAAGGGCTTTCTTGATCTTTTTTATAAGCTTGCTTTCTCTATCCCTGATTCTAAGCATAAAATTACGGTCGGATTCAAGTGAAGCCCGATCTGTTGGATCAGGAAAATTTTCTTTCGGAGCAGTCATACCCACAACAGTGTCGTCCGCCTTACTCAAAAGTTCTTCCAGGCTATTAGTTAATAGCTCTCTAAAATATTCAATATCTTTTTTTTTCATGACAATCCTTTGAAAATTTAAAATTGCTTTTAAAAAATCCAAAAAAAGATAAGGTTATCATAAGTAAAATTTAAAGTAAAGTTTAAAATTCTTTAAGAAATTTTTCCATATTTTTCAAGCTGTTGATATTATAAATACGACAGGGATACTTTTCAGGAAGAATCTTTTTTAATAAACCCTTCAGCACCCTCCCCGAACCGACCTCAACAAAGTTTTCCACTTTTTCATCAATCAGTTTCAGCATTGAGTCATACCATCTGACAGGACTGCACAACTGTCTTGCCATAATACTCTTGATTTCGTCAGGATTTTTTTCAAAATCAGCGGTAACATTATGGATGATTGTTCTTTCCGGTGCATTAAAAGAAACAGTATCAAAAAAAATCCTGAACTCATCTACTGCTCCTTTTATAAGTTCACTATGCCATGCTCCGCTGACTTTTAAAGGCACTGCCCTTGCCTTTTGCAAGGCCGCAAGTGACGAAACTTTTTCAACCTGTTCCGGAGTACCGGTTATAACGATCTGATGTTCGGTGTTGTGATTTGCAACTGATACAACTCCTTCACCTTGAACTTCATTAACAAATTTTTGAATTTTATCAATAGCAAGTCCAATAATTGCGTGCATAGCGCCTTCATGCTTTGTTGATTCCCTGTGCATCAACTCGCCTCTTTTAAATACAAGCCTTAATGTATCCTCTTTTGAAAGAACTCCTGATGAACTTAATGCGCTGTATTCGCCAAGGCTATGTCCTGCCGAGATATCCGCGGCCATGCCTTCTTTTTCTATAGCTGCAAGACACACAAGATTTACTGCAGTTATTGCGGGCTGAAGATTAACTGTCATAGTAAGATCTTCCATGGGGCCTTTAAAGCATAGCTTCGACAGGTTTATTTTGGTAATTTCCTCTGCCATATCAAATAGTTCTCTTGCAAAGTCAAATTCCTGATAAAAATCAAGGCCCATACCAATTGACTGTGAACCCTGTCCCGGGAAAAGGAATGCTGTTTTCTTCAAATTAATTCTCCATATTTTATTTCAGATTTCAATCATCAAGTTTAAAAAGTTTTCGGGTTAAATCAATATAAGTAACTCTGGCTCCATGGCATTCGTTGTTTTTTAAAAAAAGAGTCGGATCATGCATAATTTTATTTATAAGTGAATTTGTCATCCTGCAAATTGCCTCACGGTCATTATCTACAAGGTGATTTAAGGACTGCAAAGTTTTCTCAACCTCAGTTTTTGCAATGGTATCTATTTTGTTTCTCAAGGCAACTATTGTAGGAACAGCTCCAAGACTCTCATACCACTTTCGGAAGCTGATTACAGCCTCGTCAACGATCCTCTCACCTTTAATGGATTCTTTATCTCTGTCCTTTATATTTTCTTCAATAACTCCTTTTAAATCATCTATGTCATAAACATATGAATTGTTAAGCCGGTTTATATCAGGATCAATATCACGGGGAACTGCTATATCTATAAAAAAAATGGGTCTGTTGCGCCTGCTGCGCATAACCCCTTTAACCTGCTCACGCACAATAACGAAATTGGGTGAACCCGTGGAGCTGATTATTATATCCACGACCTTTAAACAATCCGGAATTTCTTCAATACGTATAGCTGAGCCCTTGAATCTATTGGATAGCTCAACGCCCCTTTCAAACGTTCTGTTTGCAACAAAAATTTCTCCGACCTTGTTTCTGATAAGATGTTCCACTGCAAGTTCGGCCATTTCGCCGGCACCAACCAGAAGCACCTTTTTCCCTTCAAGATTGCCGAATATTTTTCGCGCAAGCTCAATTGCAGCATAACTTATTGATACGGCATGATCCCCGATACCCGTCTCGGTTCTAACACGTTTTGCGACAAAAAAGGTTTTATGCAATAACCTGTTCAAAATAACACCGGATGTCTTTTTCAGGGTTGCTGTCAGGTATGCATTTTTAATCTGTCCAAGAATCTGCGGCTCTCCGATCATCATTGAATCAAGACTTGATGCAACCCTGAAAATATGGCGTACAGCCTCCTCTCCATCATACACATAAAGAGCAGCTTCAAATTTAGATATCGGTATTTTTTTAAATTCGGAAATATAAGTTTTTACGGAATCAACGGCGTTGATGATGTTTGAAGTAGTCAGCAGCACCTCAACACGATTACAGGTTGAAATAAGTATTACTTCGTTCACATCCGTACACTTTTGCAAATTCTGCAAAACAGTTAAGGCTTCCTCTTTTGAAAAAGCAAGAAGCTCTCTCAATTCTACCGGTGCTGTTTTATGATTTAATCCTAATAAAACTATATCGAACATTTTTTTAATTAATTAATTTTGATAACTTCGTGAATATGTTTGGCGTATTTGAAATGTTCAGTTTACAAGCTTGTAAATTCTCCATGATGTCCCTTTAAAAGAAAATTAACACCAAAAAAAGTAAACAAGAGTACAGCCAACCCGACAATAGCCATAATCGCTGCTTTCCTTCCCCGCCAGCCTGCAGCAAGGCGCTCATGAAGTAAAGCAGCATACAAAAGCCATGTTATGCAGGACCAGACCTCTTTTGGATCCCAACCCCAGAACTTTCCCCAAACCATTTTAGCATAAACCAGACCTGTTGCGAGCCCTATAGTCAACATGGTAAAACCCACAACTATACAGGTGTATCCCGCAGTATCAAGCAATTCCAGTGAAGGGAGACGCCTGAAAAAAAAACCGTGCTTCTTGGCCTTGATAGTGTGTTCCTGAACAAGATACATAAAACCAAGACCTCCAGCCAGTATAAAAAACGCCTCACCGATAAATATTGAAATTATATGAAAAACAAGCCAAAAATTATTAACAATATTTTTAATCTGAGCGGGCTCTGACGACACCTGAGAAGCAAAAACCATAACAATGGCTGCAAGAGGCGCAACATATACGCCCAGGATTCTAAGGTTAAACTTATATTGAAATATTATAAAAACACCGGCTATCGACCATCCGACAAGAATAAGGGTTTCATGAAGATTATGAACAGGGATATGCCCGAATTTTAAAAAACCATAAAAAATAGCCGCTGAATTACACAAAAAACCAGCTATCAGCAAGAAGTATCCGACTCTATTTAAATAATTTTTCTGCAAAAAAAGATAAGCAAAGTATCCTGCAGTACTCATCAAGTAGAAAAAAATGGTAAATATAATCACAATCTCCATTCACTACACCTTAGGGCTCATTTCATACTTCATCAATTTTTCGAACCTGTATCCCTTGCCAAAAAGCTCAAGAAGAAGAGAATTTATTCTTTCCTCATTATGGGTTTTGACCATATCAACAAGTCCTCTATTTATAAGCTGTTCAAAAAGGTGCTTGTGCGCTTCCGGTTCATGTTTTTCGCTTAACGCCTTTTTACGAATAGCTCCCATTAATTGTAAAAACTCGTCATATTCCTCTCCGAATTGTTTTTCAAGGTCTTGACGCATTTTTTTTGCAAAAGCAGGGCTTTTACCTGAAGTAGAAATAGCAATTACAAGATTACCTCTGTTTACAATAGAAGGAAGAATGAAATTGCAAGCCTCTGGTCGGTCAGCTATGTTGCATAATTTATATTGACGTTCCGCATCCTTATTTATCTGCCAGTTTAATTCTTCGTTATCAGTAGCTCCGATAACAAGAAATATACCATTAATATCAGAAGCCTCATAATAACTTTTTTTCCACTTTATCACTTTTTTTTCTGCAAGTTCAAGTAGCTCGTCAGAAACATCAGGACTTACAACTGTAATAATTGCACCGCATTCCAGAAGCATCATAACTTTCCTTGTGCTCACGGAACCGCCACCTACCACTAAACATTTACGATTTTGTATATCAAGATTAACCGGATAATATCTCATATATAAATACCACTAAAATAAATTCAGGAATCGGAAAGCTATTCTGATCCACAGAGTTAATTATCATAATTTTTTCGCAAGAAACCGATTTTAGAAACAAATCTAATCAAAAATACTCAAAAAATTCAACAAGTTTCTAAAAAACACTTACCACGTTCCTTATCCAAAATCAACTGTCATAAAATCTTCTGCAAGTATAAGTTCGCCGCTATAAGTTTTACGACATTCTTTTTCAATATCTA
>DAOURZ010000128.1 GCA_030627475.1 Deltaproteobacteria bacterium
AAAAGAGTGGAAATCTTTTCCTCTCTTGAAGAAAAACTGCCTGACCTGCAATCTATTTCTCCTGAGATAATGGGAAGCCTGAAAACTCTTCGCCAGATTTCTGAATACCTCTCCGGCACTTCATTAAATAACGAAACTCAATCCGATACAACAAATACGCTTGCATCTCCAAAACGTGCTGCTGAAAATGAATTGCCGGAAACAAATATTTCCGACATTACCAATATTAACAGAAGAGTTGTATCAATTGTTGAAAAAACTTATCAACCGGGAAATAGATTAACCATTCCGCAAGGCAGAAAAATCTTTGTTACTGATGATAACAGCGGTCTGTCAAAAGCTATTGCTGAAGAACTGAAATCACAGGATATAGAGACCCTGCATATTTCCAGCAAAATATTAATGAATAAGAAAGACCTGCCTGAAGCAGCCGGACTTATAATATTGCCGATAAACGATCTTTCTGCTGAAGAACAAAAAAATGGCAAAGTATTAAAAGATGCTTTTATCCTCTCAAATCATTTTGCTTCCGATCTGATTGATTCTGCAGCAAAACAAGGAGCAATATTTGCAACAATAACCCGCCTGGACGGTGCTTTTGGTTTTAAAGGAAAAGATATTGCTAATTTTGTTACAGGAGGGCTTGCCGCACTTGCTAAAACCGCTTCCATAGAATGGGAGAATGTCTGCTGCCGTGCAATAGATATTGCTCCTGACTGGGAAAACAATAAAGATATTGCAAAAACTATTGTTGCTGAACTTGTGAACCCTGACCCATCAGGACCAATTGAAATCGGTCTTGATAAAAACTTGTCGTTTGGATCACGATTAACATTAAAGCTAAATTCGTCACCTTATCAACCAACACAAAAAATTCAGCTTGATCTCAACCGTGGAGACGTTGTTGTTGTCACAGGTGGAGCAAGAGGGGTAACTGCTGCTGCTGTTCAAGCTCTTGCAAAACATACTGATGCAACGCTGATTCTTCTCGGAAGATCACCTTCTCCCTTACCCGAACCAAAGTGGCTTGAAGCCCTGGATGAAGAGGCAGCTATAAAAAAAGCTATTTTAGAGCATGAACTCAACACTCAAAATGCCTCGCCGGTCATGTTGGAAAAAGCCTGGAAAAAACACATGGCAAATCGTGAAATTTCAAGAAACCTGGAAAAACTCAGACAAGATGGGACATCTGCATTCTACTTTTCGGCAGATATTCGAAAGCCTGATCAGCTTAACCGTGTTTTAGATGAAGTCAGATCTGCTTACGGCCATATCAAAAGCATTATTCACGGTGCCGGTGTGATAGATGATCGTTTGATAAAAGACAAAACAATTAATCAATTTGAGCGGGTTTTTGATACCAAAGTAAAGGGTCTTTTTACTCTGCTTGAATCAACAAAGAATGATAATTTGAGATATCTTGTGCTTTTTTCCTCTATTGCTGCACGAATCGGAAACAGAGGACAAGTCGATTACGCAATGGCTAATGAGGTTTTAAACAAAATAGCCCGGAAAGAATCATTATTACGTCCGGATTGCAGAGTTGTATCAATAAATTGGGGGCCATGGGATGGCGGAATGGTATCCACATCGCTGAAACGAGAATTTAAAAAGAATAAAATCGAACTGATCCCCATAGATGCCGGCTCAATGTGTATGCTTTATGAAATGACGGCTGACAAAAATCATCCCGTTGAGATAGTTGTCGGTGGCAATATAATTCCGGAAGAAAAAAAACTATCTCTTACCTTTAAACGTGAAATAGATATTAAGCAATGCCCTGTTCTTGAATCTCATGTTCTGAACGGCAGTTCGGTTGTACCTTTTGCGCTTATCGCTGAATGGCTTGGGCATGGCGCTCTTCATGATAACCCCGGACTTTTTCTATATGGCTTTGACGACATCAGAATTTTAAATGGGATCAAGCTTGGACAAAATAAAAAACTGATTCGCCTCATGACAGGTAAATCAAAGAAAAAAGGTTCTGTTTTTGAAGTCGATGTTGAACTCAGAGATGGAATGAAAAACGGTATTGATGTAATTCATTCAAAAGCAAAAGCTATTTTAACAGATAAATTTTCACAACCGCCGATTGTGGATATATCCGCCTATATGGGTTCTAATGCTTATTCTCGAAGCATAGATGAAGTTTACGACAAAATACTTTTTCATGGTGTTGCGCTCAGGGGTATAGAAAAAATAATCAGTTGTTCTTCAAAAGGAATTCTGGCACGTATTTCTTCAGCACCTGCGCCTGTTAAATGGATGAAAGAACCTTTAAGAAATAAATGGATAGGAGATCCTCTTGTTCTGGATTCCGCATTTCAGATGGCAATTATATGGTGTTTTGAAGAAATGGGAGTTGTTTCACTTCCAACCTACAGCGCCTCCTACAGACAGTATCGAAACAAATTTCCCTCAGAAGGAGTTACGGCATTACTCGAAGTAAAGGAAGTTACCAAACGCAAATTAAAAGGAGACTTTACATTTCTTGATCGGCATAACGTAGTTGTTGCTCAGTTGACAGGCTTTGAAGCTGCAATGGATGAGTCTTTGTTTAAGGCATTTGATAAAGCAGGAGACAGGGGTTAGGGAAAAAGGCTGTTTTACTTCATTTCCCATAATGATTTTTTTTCCCTGCTCCTCTGCTTTTTATACGTAGCAGCCCGGGGCTGTTGTGCATGTACATAAGGGATGAAGAATATTCCGTATCTATAAAATATTTTTCAAGAACATCAAAAAGAACAGGACGATCCGGCCAGGTGAACAGTTTTTTACGCAGATTAAGTTCATCCCATTTATCCCGGGCCAACGGTTTTTCTATAAATACCTTTTTCTTTGCAGGCTCACAGAAAAACATTTCGCAAACAATCGGCTTACCCCGCCACATGCAACCCTTTTCCCCAAGATAAATGCATTTATAACCATTATTCGGTTTTTGAAGAACTTTCAATAGTGCTTCAATCTCATTTTTTTGAGAAACAAGAGCATTTATAACTACATCAGCAAAAAAAGTAATAATGCCTTCACGTGAACAACAGGCGCTGATATTATTTTGATAGCAATTTTGAGTGCATATCTCACTGAAATGTTCGGATAAAAAAATATCTATGTCTTTTCGAAATAAAAGATAATCGGCAATTAAAGATTCAAGCTCACGTCTTTCAGCAGGTAAAAGGCTTGCAAGATATTGATGCACCATGGATAACGCATCTGTCTGTTCTTTTTGCCAGGAACTCGTTTTCAAAACGACTTGTTTCCACAACAGCTTCCGGGCCCAGCACAGCCGGCCTTTCCGCAGTTCAGACAAATAAAATCAAATAACGGCATAATTTTTCTCCCTATAAAAAATCAGGAACGGGGACAAAATAACTTCCATAACTATGATCACAGCTTCAGGTCACCCTCGGGCGCAGACAGGAGAGTGGGACAGGATACGGAGCAATTTCTTCCTGAGTATCTTATAGGAATAGTTTTTTCGTGCCACATCGTAGTTATAATTGGTTATACGTTTGCGGCGCACTGAATCCCCAAGAAGCTGTTTTACGTTCTGAACAACTGTTTTTGTTATTCTGCCGTTCATTTCAACCAGATTAAATCCTTTAGGTGCTATATCTTGAACATAAATTTTGTAACGATTGATCATAACCGGTTTTTTAAAATAGATTGCTTCAAGGAGAGCATTGCCGAAACCTTCATAAATGCTGGGGAAGGTAACAAAATCAGCGGCCTGATAAGCCTCCCGAAGAGAAAACATTCGGTTTCCATCAATTTCCGAAAGTGTATCAGATACTATATTATTTGCAAGAATTAGTTTAACATTCAAACTGGTTGCATATTTCTTCAACCAGTTGAGATGCTCCAGCCCCTCATCACCGGCAGAATGCGATATAACCAGTTTGCAACGTAGTGGATCAATGGCTTTTACCAGTTCTATGGCGTGTTTGATACCTTTTCTTTCTATGATTCTTGTCGGCTGCAGAAATAGAATGTCTTTGGAAGTTAGACCAAGAGTTTCTCTGAAAGCCTGACATCTGGCTTTATCAATCCTGGGTTGTTTCTCGAAATTAAGGACGTTCGGAATATATGTGGAGACAATCGACTTGCGTTGCATCAGTTCTAATTGAGCATCTGAATTAATGACAATATGGGAGATACTCGGCAGATTGGGTGGAAATGCGCTATTAATGAGCTTCTTGACACCGTTTTTGAGAAATCTGCTTCTTTCCCAGCAGAAATCATGATGATGTGCAATCGTTGGGATACCCGTTTCCTCAATAAATTCCATCAGAGCAACCCCCAACGGAACATTCATCGGAATGGACAGCGCATTTTGAACGAGCAGAAGGTCGATTTCAAAAAATTTGACAAACTTTTCGATACAGGTTTTTAATACTGCTTTTTGTTTATGAATTTCGCAAATTACTTTTGGAGAGCTCTTTTTTCTTCCGAATATTTGCGAATTTATCCACTGATTCAGGGAATCATGAAAGTGTGCAACCGGTGCCAAAATCCCCTTTTGTTCCCCGTTGGAAAGTTCACCAGCAAGCCAGAAACAATGGTGGCCGTCTTCTTCCAGCACTTCAGCCCACTTTCTGGCTTCAAGGGTAACTCCATCTATACCACTAAAGCGTGTTGAAACAAATCCTATTTTCATCACAGGCCCTTTCGCATAATTTGTATAATAAATATGGACGAAATAACTTCCCAAAGTAGGCGCATAGTTGGGTAAATTATTTCGTCCACGTTCCCAAGTAAGTAAAATCGCTAATACTTCAGCCCAATAATTTACGTTATGCAAAAAATATGCCCAAACTAAAAAAATAGAATTATTTACTATATTTTCAAATAGATAAGTCAGATTAATATAATCAATTAATTGCCGATTTGACAAAAAAGTAAACACTTTGTCATAACTATTGAGAAATAAATTTCACAATAGTTATAAAGATTTGTCACATCAATATATCAAACACTTTTTTACAACCCTAAGGGTTCGCACAAAAATAAGTTCGCAATTTTAAGTGTTGAGGCATCCGTCTGACAAGGCGCGTAAGCGCAGGA
>DAOURZ010000343.1 GCA_030627475.1 Deltaproteobacteria bacterium
ACAATAAGTAATTATAGTCATGTCCGGCGAAATATCTTCTATAACCTCAATAAACCGTTGGTCAACATCCTGCCAAGGCAGGCTTTTGGCTCCAGAAATGTGTCTATTTCTGAAATCTTCATTAGATCGTGCATCAATGAAAATTGCTGCATTTTCCATAAACAGTTTTTCAGCTTCCGAAAGTGATATAATCAGACACTCTTCTGTTTCTGTAGTCATTCGGGATTCAGCAGACCAGTCACCAACTATTTGCATGCTGTCGAGTCTTAAAGCATTGACGATTAGACTCAGTCCTGCACTAATGGCTATAATTGCAGATAGTTGCCATAGTGTTTTTAACCATATCCCGTTACCTGTTTTTTTCATAATGATTCTTGGACTACAAAAGTTTTATGTTAACCCATCTTTTTAAATAAAAAACAAACCCTTTAATTACAGCATGTTATTTTTTTTCAAAAAACAACAACGTTATCGGTCGTATGCAAAAGGCTAACCGGATACTACTGAAAAAACTAAAAATCAATTTTGACATAGGGGTTCACTTTAGGCAGAATCCCTTAACTTCAGGTACTTATGTTCGCTCAAACAAATCAACCCAGGATTGAAATCTTTTGACTTTTTCAAGTCCATATGGCTCAAGACCTCTTCTTATCTCTTTAACAGACTTTTCTTTTTTAAATGAATTACGATTTTTAGAAAAGAATTTGTCTGCAAAACAGATTATCTGCTCTTCTATTGAAACAGGAAGCATATTGCGTTTTGGCAACGGAAGTGCGTAGTGTTTTATATCTTCAAGCGTTATGCCAACGCCGACATGTCGTTCACAAACAAGAGCATGTTTCGGAAGTCCGATCTTTTCTAATATTTCACGGCCCAGATATCCATGACAAATGTATGGATTCTTGCCTTGGCAATTTAATTCAGAAAGATTTGTCAAAAAAATACCGATATCGTGCAGCATGGCGGCTTCTTTTATAAAATCAAGATCAGGATTTAATTGGGGCACTTTTTTTGCGACATCAAGAGCTTTTTTTGCGACCTGTTTGCCGTGTTGGATTAGAATTTCATATGTCTCTGAACCACTTTTGTAGTACTTATTTATGATATCAACAGGATTCATAAAATTACCGTGCAAGAAGTACACCCTCGACAAAAGGGTCTATTGCTCCATCAAGAACGCTCTTGACGTCGCCAACTTCAAGGTTTATCCGGTGATCCTTGACCATCTGGTATGGATGGAGAACATATGACCTTATTTGACTGCCCCATGCTATTTCATCTTTGTTATCATGCATTTTTTGTTTTTTTTCATCCTGTTTATGCTTTTCAAGTTGATATAGTCTTGACTTAAGCACTTTCATGGCCATTTCTTTGTTTCTGTGCTGGGATTTTTCCTGCTGACACTGGACAACTATCCCTGAAGGCTTGTGTGTAATACGGATAGCGCTGCTTGTTTTATTAACGTGCTGCCCGCCGGCTCCACTTGCCCTGTAAACATCTATGCGCAGATCTTTATCTTCAATATCAATAATAATCGTTTTATCAAGTTCAGGATAAACAGATACGGATGCAAAGGATGTATGTCTTTTGCTGCTCGCATTAAATGGAGAAATTCTAACAAGGCGATGAATTCCTTTTTCTGCCTTCAAATATCCATAAGCACAATCTCCGCGTGCAGTAAAGGTGACTCCTTTAATTCCTGCTTCATCACCAGGCTGAAAGTCAATTAGTTTGATTTGAAAACCTTTTCGTTCAGTCCATCTCATATACATTCTGAAAAGCATTTCAGCCCAGTCCTGAGCATCGGTTCCGCCGGCACCTGCATTGATTGAAACAATAGCGTTGTTTTTATCATCTTTCCCATCAAGCATCAGCTCAAGCAGCAGCTTCCTGATTTTTTTGTTTGTTGCCTTGATTTGGATGGAGACTTCTTCAATGGTATCTGTGTCTGATTCATCAATAGCCAGATCCAGCAGTATTTCACTTTCTTCAAGGTCATTAAAAAGTTTGTTAAAACTTTCGACCTTGCTTGTAAGCAATGCACGTTCTTTTAAAACAGGTGTGGTTTCTTCTTGTTTATCCCAAAAGCCGTCTTTTGCAATCATGGCCTCAATTTCTTTTAGCCTTTTTGATTTGCCTGCAAGGTCAAAGATAGTCCTTAAGATGTTCTAATTTAACATAAAGTTCATTGATATTTTGTTTGAGTTCTGTAGACATTTTTTTCTCCTTATTCTTAATGGACAAATTAAAACACGTGGACGAAATGACCTCAGCAACTATGCATCATAGCTTCAGGTCATATTTGCCCGATCTGAAATCCCAAAAATC
>DAOURZ010000416.1 GCA_030627475.1 Deltaproteobacteria bacterium
ATTTTGTTTTACATATATGCATCTTGTTTTCAACAACTATCTGGTATTACTCACTAAAAAATGGAAATTCCTATACTATGAACTTAAGCCGGGATATTTTCTGCTATTTTGGCGCTATGGCAATTTTACAATCAAGCAAAATTTAAGAAGTTGCTAACTAATTGGGTTTACAGGCTGTACCGCCTTACGTTGGTAGCCTTTGCCTGATTATATTGCAGTGACCTGCTTTTCTTTTGGGAGATACTTAAAGTATAAGAATAGGTCGAATGCCACCAATATCATGTTGAAAGCATAGAGCATGATGATCCAATCCAGGGAATATATTGCCTTATGAACAACGCCACTCATATAGCCGAAAAAAACAATCGCCATGAAAAAGGGGCTCTTTCCTGAGACTACTTTGGTACTCAGAGATTTTGCAATTGATATCGGCCAACTTACGCCAAAACATACCAGCATTATGGCTTCAAAAATACTCATGTTCATTAACGCATTCTCCTCAGGCGAATCGCTTCGCATCACCTGCACCCAAAACCCAAAAAAACTTTAGGGCTCGCACAAAAATAACTTCATATTTTTAAGCGCCGATGCATTAATTTTCATCAAAATATAGGCTGAAAGCTGGGTATTAATTTTTGAGTATGCTGAAAAGATATTGAAAATATTAGTTAACTCGTTGAGTTTATTCGTGGTGATCCCACGGGGAATTGAACCCCGGTTTCCGGCGTGAGAGGCCAGCGTCCTAACCGCTAGACGATGGGACCATTTGATTGTTCAATTAGAGCAAAGAAAGTTAGAGCATAATTATAGAAAATACTCTGCTTTGTCAAATATTATTTTATATAAGGAACGTGGACGAATTAAGACCTGTTGATTTTTTTGCCCTTTCTGCAGCCAAAAACAAAATATATTATACCTCCGATAAAAGGGATAAGAGCAATCAGTCCCCATATAATCTTATATACCAGTTTACCAAAATTCTTGTTAGCTATATCAAATATGGCCAGGCAGGTTATTACGTAAAACAATATGCCAAGACCTACAAAAAATGTTGTGGTAGTCAATTTTATCCTTTCAATAGTTCGGATATTTTTAAAATAGTATCTACATAGTAGTTACTATGGTTATAATGATAAATGACCTTAAAGGCATTTTTTCTGTCTATTCCCGGATGCCATCCGTAATAACCAAGATATGATGCTATGCTGATTATAGCATCAACATGATTAAAAAGATCAACTTTTCCATCGCCATCGCCATCTTTCGCAAATGCAAGAATGCTGCTTGGCATAAATTGAGCTATGCCCAATGCCCCCGCAAAAGAGCCATTAATGCAGGCTGAATCAATTCCTTCTCTGTTTACATATTTTAAAAAGGCTTTAAGTTCAGCATAAGCCCATTCCGATTTTCTTTTCGACCATTTATTGAATTCTTCCCTTGTACGACTGCAAGATTTTGAATTTTTATTCCAGACTATTTTGCGGATGTTTAAATCAGACAAAGAAGCCAGAGTTGAAAGAGTGTTTAATACGGATCTGTTCCCCATTACTTTTCCAAGTCTTGTTTCAACCAGAATTATAGCAGTTATAATTTTTTTGTCCACACCATATATTCTTTCCGCTCTTGAAAGCGCTGTATTATATTTTACCATATAGCTTTTTGCTTTCTTAATGGAGCTTCCGGAAGTGAACTGGTCGTAATTTAATTCAGCTTCTCTATGCACAAAATATTGAGAAACACCTTTAAAATCAAAATAGACTTCTGATCTGTTGTATAAAGCTAATATCATGCTTTTATCAAAGCCTTTTTTAATGAGTTTTTC
>DAOURZ010000312.1 GCA_030627475.1 Deltaproteobacteria bacterium
ATGCTTTCAGGCAGTGTGATAGATCGGACATTTAGAGCCAGTGAAAAGTTCAAAGAGGCAAACCTGGAAGAGCAAGAGATGGAATATTTATATTCAGACGGCAATAATTATTGTTTTATGAATACATCAACTTATGAACAGGAATTTCTTCCTGAAGATCAGATTGGTGATACACTGAAATTTTTAAAGGAAAATACTGTATGCAATGTTCTTTTTTTTGACGGCAGAGCAATAGCAATTTTATTGCCGAATTTTGTTAATCTCAGGATTGCCGACACTGATCCCTGGGTTAAGGGTGATACAGCCGCAGGGAGTACAAAACCTGCAACACTTGAGACTGATTATGTTGTTCAGGTGCCGCCTTTTGTTGAAAAAGAGGAAATCGTTAAAATTGATACCAGAACCGGTGAATATGTAGAGCGTGTAAAAGGGTAAGAAAAGTTTTAGGTTTTAAGTTAAAAAAAGAAGCAATCTTTGGGAATAAAAAAGCCTAAGGAACGTGGACGAAACAACTTCCAAAACTATACATCACAGATTTAGGCCATTTTTACTTGATCTAAAATCACAAAAATCTTGAAATAGTTCGCTATTCCTTCAACTTTTGTGTTTATTTTAAATCGGGCAGATCAAACAAATCTGACTTAAATCTGTGTGCCTGCTTGTGAAAGTTATTTCGTCCATGTTTCTGATTATTTCAAGACGGAAAGGGCTAAAAATAAAATTTTGGGAGAAACGTATTAAATATGGATAAATACGTATATAATCGTGTTTTTGGTAAGAATTTAAAGCGGTTTTATTGGATGTATCTTTGTGCAGCACTGGTTTTTGCTCTTGCGCTACCTGCCCAATCGGTATGGGGCGAAAATCTGATGCAAATTTATAAGCTCGCCAAGGATCACGATCCAACGTTTAAAGGTGATCAATATAAACATGAGGCATCTCCTGAAACGCTAAAACAGGCATACTCGGAATTGTGGCCCAAAGTTACGGCTGAAGCTTACTATCAGGAAACACGACAGAAGATTGTTGAAAGTGATGTTGCCATATATAGTCATGGGGTATCAAATTTTTCAACAGAAGGTTATACCTTGACTTTAACTCAACCTCTTTGGCGATATTCATCAATTTTACGTGTGTATCAAGCAAAAGAGGAGGTCAAACGTGCTGACCTGGAGTTTGAAACAAACAAACAGGATCTAATCATGCGAGTTACCGAGGCATATATAAATGCGCTGTCTGCACAGGACAAACTTGTATTTGATCAAGCAGAGGAGACGTCTGTAAAATCACATTTTGAACTCGCACGGAGAAGATATAATATGGGCCTGGTGCCTATTACGGATTTTCATGATGCGAGGGCCCGGCTATCTTCCGTGACAGCCGAAAGAATCAAATCAGAGGATGGGCTGGACGATGCACTTGAGGGTTTAACTGAAGTTACCGATAGTAAGATTGAAAACCTTGGCCGGTTAAAGGCCGATGTAGCTGAGATAGCTGTTGAGTCCAAGCCTGAATCAGATAGAGGAAGGATGTCGTTGGTGAATCCTGATCCGGATGATGTTGACAAATGGATTAATGTAGCCTTTAAGCAAAATCTTGAGCTGAATGTTCAGCGTAAGGCAGTGGAAATAGCGAGACAGGAGGTGAAGCTCCAAAAAACGGGGCATTGGCCCACCCTCAATGCTGTGGGGCGGTATAACAGGAAAGATACCGAAGACAGTATGTTTGCAGGGGGAAGCGATGTGGAAATACAGGAGGCGTTTTTGCAATTGAATGTACCTCTTTTTGAGGGTTTTCGTGTTGTTTCAAAGACCAGAGAGGCCGGAAAACTTTACAAAGCGGCAACACAGGATCTGGAAAAGAAAATTCGTGCGGTAAAACGCGAAACTTGTGCTGCATTTCGAGGAGTAAAGAGCGCTATTAAAAGTGTTGAGGCCTTTAAACAATCCGTGGTTTCCAATCAAATTGCTCTGAAAGCCAAGAAAGAAGGGTTTAAGTCCGGGTTATTTAACAGCCTGGCGGTTCTTGATGCAGAAAGAGACCTCTGCCTGGCAAAGCAAGAGCTTGCTCAGTCTCAATATGATTACATCCTCTACAGTCTGCAATTGAAAAAGATGGAGGGCGACTTGAATGAAAAGGACCTTGCCATGATCAATCAGTGGCTTGAGGAGTGATAGAAATTAATTCGTCCAATTATGCATTACAGCTTCAGACAACCTTCGCCCTAAATCTTAAATAACAAAATCGTCCGCTATCCCATCAACTTTTGTAATTTAACATCAAACAATTTGAGTGTAACCAAAATAGAACAAAATTATTGATTTTCGAGCATGGTTCCCTGCACTGTGATATATGCGAGATATTTGTGGAATGTACAAAACGATTTGAGTGTAACCAAAATAGAACATTGATAATTGAATAGTATAGGAATTTCCATTTTTTAGTGAGTAATACCAAATGGTTGTTGCAAACAAGATGCATATATGTAAAACAAAATG
>DAOURZ010000326.1 GCA_030627475.1 Deltaproteobacteria bacterium
ACGGATATACCGGCGGGATCTTGGCAATAGCAACAAGAGGCCCGTCAATCTCTCCGATTTCATATGCATTTTTTAACCCAAAATGAGAAAAATCTAATGTTTCCATTGGCGGAGAAGGCAAAAAAACCGGACTATCCGGCAACTTTTTATTTATTTCAAAGGTAAATTCCGGAAGTTCAATCTTTTTTTGATGTAACGACCGCTTTATGCTTATATTTTTTTGGAGTTCAACTTTTTTCTCAGTTTTTTTCACTTCCGGTTCAGGCATTTTCATTCTAATCATGTTAACTATATGGAAATTTTCTCTGCCCTCTTTTTTCCCCTGGACATCACGAACCAGAGCAGGCATTAAACTAAACAGAACTATGTTTAATATCAGAGACAATAAACCCGCTGTTCCCCATAAAAAAAATGTTCCGGTTTTTTGCAAATTGCGATTTATCATTTTCCCGGTAAACCTGCCGCCAAACTCACATTGTTTGCCCCTGCGAGTCTGCACCCGTCCATCGCCATAATCACAACTCCTGTCTGACTTTCCTTATCTGCAACAATTACAACCTGGCTTTCAGGGTTTTCAGCAAGAGCTCGCTCCACATTGGCCCTGACCGCACGGATATCAATCTCTCTTTTGTCGATGTATATCTTGCCATCCTTTGTAATTCCAACCAGTATGCTTCCCTTTTCTTTGCCGACAGCAGTGCTTGCAGTCGGCCTGTTTATATCAATCCCTGTCTCTTTTACAAAACTTGTGGTAACGAGAAAAAAAATCAACAGAATAAAAACCATATCTATCAAAGGAGCCATATTAAGCTCCGGTGATTGATGCCGTCCCCTTCTAATTGCTGTTATATTAAGCATGTCATTGCCTCAATTTCGGCTACCAACTTAAAGTTATTTCGTCCACGTTCCTAATATTTAAGGTAATTATCACTATACAACTATAAAGTCAAAAATTTAAAAAAACATGTTTTACAGAAATAATATTTTTGCATAAATCCGCAAGGATATAGAAAACATGATCCGGCTACTGTCGGTCAACTCATTGCCCAGTCCTTTGGAGGAAGCCATGATTGATCGCCGAACCATTCTCAAAGTGGAATTTCATTATTTCCGGCTACTTCGTGAGCTTTCGGATGTCCAGCTTCCGCGTGAATGACAGTTGTCTTTGCAACAAGATGACAGGACACCAGGTATATTTCTTTACATACACCGGTATGCCTGCGGTTTTTGTGAATCCTTTTTACCAGGTTATAAACCTCAGCCCTCAAGTCAAATTCGGTCAGCATTGAGTATGATTGAAAATGAATTAAACAACACCCACGCTGTGTCTCCTTCCTTTAAGCCAAGCCTCTGTCTGCTTTCCTCTGTGACCAATGAACACAATGTGGTGCCATCCGGAAGCAACACTATATATTCGGTGGTGATTTTACCTCTGATGACCATAGATACTGTTCCTTTAAGCCGATTTTCAGCACTGCTCTCAGGTTCTGTATCGCCTTTGCTCAAAATAAGCCAGGGTGCCTTTATTTCTGCCATAATAAAAGAATCCGGCTTTAGTTGCAAACGTCTAAGGCTTTCATTGGTGATTACAGCAAATAGTGAGTATCCTCCAAGGGTCATCATCTCAACTTCAACCTGAATATCACCCTTTCGGATACGCATGATCTTGCAGAAAAATGTATTTCTTGCACTTGTTTTTCGTCGGCTCTCTTTATCCACATAATATTGAGTTATCCGGCGCATATCTTTGTTGGAAAATTTTAGAAGCGATGTTGTCAAACCGGGGGTCGAAAGCCCAAGAAGCTTCCGGACTATTATTGTTGGTATATTACTCCGCAGGAGTTCAATTGTCCTTGCTCGCCTGATGGCATTCGGATTACCATATTCCTTGAGAAAGCCACAGTCCTGGGCTCGTTCGTAAAATTTTCGCCTTACATGTCCCGGATCAATTTTAAAAAGACAGGACAGGAATCCGGAAAATTTCCGGTCATTCAGGACTTCGTTAATTTCGTTTGCAAGATCAGGGGGAATATATACATCACGCAATTCCAGTTTGCCTTTACCTTCCTTACGTCCGATTCGAACAATATTATTTTTTACATCAATATCTTTTTGAGCATTCAGGCTTAAAATCTCATTAAATCGTGCCCCTGTATATCGTATCAACATAAAGACAAGAAAAATGCGCTTTCTTGAAATCCGCACATCAGAACGAATCGTCCTGTCGACCCATTGCCGAAAAGACTTTTCAAACTTATCAAGTTGTACCGTGTTTAGACACCTGGCGTTTTCCGGAATGGTTAAGATGCTCGCAGAATTTAAACGGGTGAGTTTTCTTGTCGACAGAAAGTCGCTTATCAGTTCGTCCATCTTTTTCCCTCTGCTTTTTTTATCACGTTCCTTACCTCAACAATTTCATAGTTTTCGTTCGGGCACT
>DAOURZ010000364.1 GCA_030627475.1 Deltaproteobacteria bacterium
AAAGAAAAACCACAACTTGTTGATCTCGGCAATGGCCACAAGATAGCGTGTTTCCTTGTATAGAGAACAAAGAGAGAATAACATGGACAACAAATCAATTAAACAACCTATACTTGAAATAAAAAATCTTAAAACCTGGTTTCCGATAAAACGCGGTATTATGGCCAGGACTGCAGGATATGTTAAGGCTGTTGATGGAATATCCATGCATCTATACAAAGGCGAAACGCTTGGCCTTGTCGGTGAGTCAGGATGCGGGAAAACAACGCTTGGAAGAACCTTGTTAAGGCTGGAAAAACCTCAAAAAGGAAATATACTTTTTTTTGGCAGGAATCTTCTTGATCTCAAACGGAAAAAGTTGAAGGAAACAAGAAGAAAAATACAGATGATTTTCCAGGATCCCTTGACATCTCTAAATCCGAAAATGACTATTCTTGATATTGTTACGGAAGGGCTTGTAGAATATAAAATGATAGAGGGCAATAAGGAAGATCATGCCAAAAGGCTTATGAACGAAGTCGGACTTGATGAAAATTCAATATACCGCTATCCTCATGAATTTTCCGGCGGACAGCGCCAGCGAATCAGCATTGCAAGGTCTATATCCTTAAGACCCGATTTGCTTGTATGCGACGAACCCGTCAGCGCCCTTGATGTATCTGTTCAGGCCCAGATCATAAACCTTCTGCTGGATCTCAGAGACAGCTATAATCTTTCATATATTTTTATATCTCACGATATAAGTATAGTAAGCAACATAGCAAACCGAATAGCTGTTATGTATCTCGGAAAAATTGTAGAGCAAGGGCCTGCCTCCGATATAATAAACAATCCAAGGCACCCTTATACAAAAGCTCTGATAAGTTCCGTTCCCGTACCTGGAATTTATAAAAAGGAAAAGATCGTTCTCAAAGGAGAAACTCCTTCTCCATCTTCACCTCCGCCCGGATGCCGGTTCCATACTCGTTGTCCTGAAGTTATGGATATATGCAAAAATATAGTACCACAAGAATCACAATCAGGTATGCGTCAGGTGTTGTGTCATTTGCATAAAAAATAAAGATCGTTTACGGTTATCAGTTTACAGTTGTTTAATGAACCATGCAATGTTTTGATTGCTTTTATGCTTTGAGCAAAACCGTAAACTGTAAACTGTAAACCGTAAACCGGTACTATTATTCTGTGGAAACAGAATCAGTTGATTCTTCAATTATTGGAGTTGTTATCTCTGCAATTTGTTCCACCACCACATCGACTTTCTCAGTAGTAGTGTCCATTGATTCTTCAATCGTTGGAGTCTTTATCTCTGCACTTTGTTCCACTACATCAACTTTTTTGTCAGCGGTGTCCGTTGCTTCTTCAGCCACCTGAGCCTCTATCATCTCTGTTTTCTGTTTTTTAATTGATTCAATTTTCTGTTTCACCACATCGGATTTGCCGGCATCAACCTTTAACAATGATGCCTGTCCAAGATATCTCATTGCTTCATCAAGATCCGAAATAGCGCCTCTGCTTTCAGCTACACCCGCTTTATACATTAAATCATTAAACTTAATGTTATTTAAACGGCTATAAGCTTTTTTGCGAAGATCACCTGTTGTTGCAAATGATAATGCTTTATTCAGGTATGACTTTATAGCCACATAATCAGGAGTATCCAACACATCTGAAAGAGCGTCTGCCTGGTCAATATAATAATTGAAAACAAGAGGAAAGACTTCGGTTTTAGAATAAACAGCATTAATTTGCTCAGGCAATGGCACTCCAGGCAGATTTATCATCCGCTTTTCGCCTAAGGGAGCATATCTGCCCTGCCAGATCTCCAGAACTCCTGCTTTTTCTTTAATATAATATTTACTGTTATTCGAAGAACTGGCGCTAAAAATAAGTGCAACCAAAATAATAAAACCAGATGCAAGACCTATAATTACCTTCTTCATAGTTGCTTTTTCAGCAGCTTCTCGTTTTTCAGCAGCTTTCTTTGCTGCGACTCTTTCAGTAGCGGCTTTCTCTGCAGCGGCTTTCTCTGCGGCAGCTTTCTCTGCGGCTTCCTTCTTTATTTCAGATCTGATAGTCGCCATGTCTCTTTTTTTGAGCAATAATGCCTTTATCCTTTTGGCTTCCTTATCGCTCAATCCGGAAACAATCGGAGGTG
>DAOURZ010000206.1 GCA_030627475.1 Deltaproteobacteria bacterium
AACGGTTTACGGTTTATGGTTTACGGTTCACGGCTTTTTAATTAACTGTAAAACCGTGAACCGTTACGAACTATACTATATTCCCTGTCTACTGGCAGGTTGGTGTTTTTTGGACTGAACTATTCGCATATTTTAGAATTCTATAGCAAGCAAGGTCGTCAGCAAATGTCTTTTGTCTTTATTGTCATATTTGCCATATAGGTATTCAAAAGCAACTGATGTGTGTTTAAACAGCTCATAACTGGCAACTCCGCCAAATTGTTTTTTGGGCAGAAAATCACCGCAGTCATCACTTCCCTCATAACATACAGCAAGATTCAGGCTGTCGTTAACATCACATGCAAGCTCAATAGTCCAGGCTTCCGGTTTGGCAATCAGGTCAAAATCGTCTGCATGAACAGTAATATCATCCATGGCTCCTACATATTCTGCATTGAAGCAAAATCTATCCAGAAAAGAAACAATCAAGAATGTATTGAATCCGTTGATATAATGTTTGATGGGTGCATCTCCAAACCGGATTGCTTCATCTTCTATCACTTCCTGAAGGCCGTTACTGTCGGCGATGTTGGATATCCAGGATATTCCGGCAGTTAAATTTAAATTCGGTACGGCTGTTTCCGGAAGAGTAAAACATGCACTTGCAAGGTAATTATCTATACGATCATGCTCTTCCGTTTTATTTATATCTCCGTTAAAAGCTCCAACGGAAAGTTTCAGCAGGTCATTCCTGAAACCTGCGACAACAGCACTTTCATTTGTTTCTCCAAGTTCCAGTGTCAGAGGATCTCTAATAAAATGATTTTCAAACATTCCAAAAGGCAAATACATTTTCCCGAAGTCAACATAAAGAGGCATCACATCCGCTCCATCAATGGTGATGATTCCTTCGTCTACATCCATTGCGTTGGTTTCACCTTCTTCATATAAAAAGAGAAGACTTCCTTTAACATGTTTTGTAATATCAACATCAAAGCCAATTTCAACTGTTGCAAGTGCAAGATCACTCGTATCTGTATCTGTTTCATCCGGATCATCAAAATACTTATCTTCATAAGAAGCTTCAACTTCTATGCAAGCGCCTGGATGTATTTTATCAGCCCATTTATCAAGTAACCCGGTATGGTCGTCTTTATCTACAACTTGCGAAAAAGATTCCATTTCCTGCTTCATTTCAGATGCTTCTTGATTTGTAATGATATTTTTCTTTTCAAGAACTTTCAGCAATTTTTCGGTTTCCTGGCTTATTGCAAAGGCATTAGAATTAATAATGAACAAAGATAGAAATAACGTCATTCCAATTACAATCCACTTTTGTTTGTACATAACTTCTTTTCCTCCTGATTTTTTGTTTTATTATTTCGTCCACGTTACTTTATATAAATTATTTCATGTCAATAAATTCAACCCAGATAACAGCTCCAAGCTCAATATCCTTGTTTTCTCCGTTATGTTTTATTTTGGCATCCGAAGTGTTTAGTGCAGCAAAGCCCCACCATCCGGCTTTTGGCGCAGCATAGGTAAAGACACCATTCCGGTCGGCTTTGATAGTCTGGGTTACCATATAATCAGTCGGAGCGCTGCATTTTCCATCTTTGTTATAATATTCAATTTCAACTTCAGCATATGGTACGGGTTTTCCATCCAGCTTTACAATGCCCTGAAATACATTACCCGTGTATAATCCATATGGTTTTGACAGAGGAATAATCTCTGTTTTAAGGCCGATTTCCCCATCCCAGCCCTCATCATCTCCAAAAGCAGTAACCACAGTTTTTGTATAATGAACAATATAACAATCTTCTGCCGGTTCCCAGTATGGCTGAGGTTCCATATAAAACATGTAAACCCCGGGCCTTTTAATCTTATAATTTGCAGTCCATGCCTTATGTCCTTCAGCATCGGCCTGGTTAAGTGATTTTATTAAATTTGTTTTTTCCCCATTGATACAAACGCCGAAGTCTGCCGGTTTGGCAAGATTCATTCCAAAACCTTCAAATGGATGCCAGAACATAAGATCAATTTTTATATCGCTGTTTTCTCCCTGCATTACCATCTGATCTGAAGGTATGACCATTCCAAAATGAGCTGAAACAGGACTGGCGATTAGAACAATAAATAATACAAATACAAAATAATTCAAAAAAGATTTATTCATAAAAAATATCCTCCTTTGTGCAAAAAAAAACCACATAGATATAATATCTTCATGATACGAATACCTTCGTGGTTTATTATTTAAGCTTAAATTATTTGAAATATTATTTTACAAACAGGCTTCAGCCAGCAATTTTTAAATGGAAATATAAAATTTTTATATCTTGAAAAAATATCGGTGTCAATATCAAATTTTGAGCATGGGCATTAATGGGAAGAACCGCTTTTAAGCTCAATACCCGTGAATGAAATTTTTGGTAGTCCCTACAAAGCAATGCAGGCTATAAAATCCGCCCCCGAACCGCGACTGCGCAACCTATTATGATACACGTGCCGAGAAGAACTCCTCTGGTAAAAGCATTTGCTGAAAGAAGCAGCCATGCAAGACCGACCACAGGATATAGAAAAATTCTTACCGGTTGTTTCAGAGATGGATGGGACTCAATAAACTTTGCCGCCGGTTTTCCTGCAGCGTAATACAAGGAAACCAGTTTTTGGCCGAGGGGACAAGGAAGAAGGTATTCATCTCTAAACGAACGAAGCATCCTAACCTGCTCTGCCATAGGAGACCCATAGGCCGCTGTGGCAATAAAACACTGATAATCCCGTCCGGAATGGCTGCTCCCCTGTTTTGTGGTTGATATTTCCGAGACCTTGCTTCCCATAGCAATATCCACCCAGGTTACGTCTCCTCCATAAACAGTGATATCCCCTGCCGTCTTATGGGCATAACCGTCAGCAATTGCGGTAACAACACAAGTGCCGGAAGGGGAGACCATCATATACCCTCCATTCACGCTTATGGTTTTTGCTCCCAGGTCGTTGAAGATTGTTGCGTTATTGATACAAGACAGAGAAAGGGCGTCTTTCACCTGACCGGCTATGAGACCCGTGCCGGTGCACTGTAATAAACCGCCCTGGGTTGCGGCATAAAGAGATGAGGTTGAGATGGCAAATACATCATATTTTGGTGTTTCGATATTCAGCCAGTTTTTACCTTGGTTAGGGGAAATGTATACTCCCCTGCCGAGGGTGCCGGCATAGATAACTTTTGTATTCTCAGGATGAAATTCAAGGTCAGTTACGGCGTTCCAGGCCTTTGGGTGTGGAATGCCGTCATAAGATTTAATCCAGGTATTTCCTCCATCTTTGCTTTTATATAAAGGTGCCTTTGTTCCACCACTATAACCAACACCGGTGTATATGATATCCGAACTTATGGGATTTATAATTATTGCGTTGACAATCTTGTTTTGGAGGCTTGTTCGCTGCCAGGTATTTCCATTATCATTGCTCTCCCACAGGTCTCCGGGAATCTTTGGAGCAAAAAAACTTCCTCCTCCTGCAAAGACATGTTGATGGTCCGAAGGATCAATTGCTACTACGTTGAATGGATAATGCTCGTTTGACTGATTTAGTCCATCCAGAACGTTCAAAAAAGAAGCTCCGGAATCATTACTTTTCTGAATTTGACCGTAGCGGCCAAATCCATTTACTGAAATAAATATAGTATCAGTGTCTGAACAATTAATTGCGATGTCAGATACATAATTATAAGTATTCGGGCCTGAGTCAGGATCAAGCCCCAACACCTGAGTGTAATTCCAGTTGAATCCGCCATCAGTTGTTTTGGCAAACCGGCCTTCAAGTCCGGCGTAAATCGTTTGACTATCTGTTGGATGAA
>DAOURZ010000290.1 GCA_030627475.1 Deltaproteobacteria bacterium
TGGTCATGTGCATATTGAACGGCTTTTTTAATTTCTTTTGATTGAGACAATTTTTTTTTCAAGCTTTTCTATATATTTTTTGTTTTGAACAGTCTGAATGTTATCCAATAGGTTGTGGAAAGGCAGAGTAATGTGGACTAAACCCGATAGAACATTTCTGGAAGATCTTATAAGCAAAAGAAGGAGCATAAGGAAATATAGTCCGGACAAGCCGCCGGAAGAATGGATAAACATTATGCTGCAATGCGCTCTAATGGCTCCTTCTCCTTCAAACAGTCAACCTGTCCGGTTTTTTAGAATCAGCTCTGCCGAAAAAAGAGAAAATCTTTATCAGACACTGGCTTTGGGAAGGCAGAAACTTCTGAGATCAATAGAGCCCAGGATGGAAAAAAAGAGACTGAAAAACCGGATAAATACCTATTACCGGTTTTCCGAATTTATGTTTAACGCACCTCTTCTCTTTGCTGTTGGTACAATCGCATCCTATGCAGGCTTTTCAAAAAAATTGCTTGAGGAGGGTGTAGTCACGCACAACAAGAGAGAAGAAACAAGCCTTGATATTACTGTGGGACTTGCTTTGAAAGGATTTATACTTAAAGGAGAAGAATTGGGGCTTGGAGCATGTATTCTTACCGGTCCTCTGGTATTTATTCCGAATGTTGAAGAAATCCTTGGAATAAATGATGTTCGAATAAAATGCTTTATTACAGCAGGATTTCCGGGTGAAAAACCGGATATGCCCCCCAAAAAGAGCATTGCAGAAATTGTCAGCGAAATATGAGTTTGTCAAAAAAGATGATGCATAACATGCCAAGAAGAGTTGTCATTACCTCTGTTGGAGTTATTTCCTCTCTGGGTTTTACGTTAGAGGAGATACTTAACAATTTGAAAGATGAAAATACTTCGTTTGAGAGGTCTTCTTTTGATAATGAAGTGGTTATTGTAAGCCCCGTAACTGACTTTAATATCAAAGATTTTGCAGGTCGTTTTAAAGATAAACGATATCTCAGCAGGGGAGCTCAATTCTGTGTGGCCTCAGCCATGGAAGCCGTGAAAAAAGCGAGGCTTGACAAACAATTATTAGCAGAAGCAGGTCTCTTCCTTGGGACTGGCCCCAATCTGAATATCGGAGGGGAATTCCCTGATGTCAAAGATGGGGAAATAGATAGAAAAGATCTTATGGCTCTCTGGATATTGAAATTTCTGCCAAATACAGCGGCCTCAGTCATTGCTAAACTGGCAGGAATCCACGGTGAAAATCAGACTATTACAACAGCATGTTCCGCTTCACTCCAGGCCATTGGTGAGGCATTTCGCAAAATAAAAAATGGTTACATTGATCTTGCATTTGCAGGTGGAGGCGATTCAAGATTAAGCAAAAGCGGTATTTTAGCTTATAAAAAAGCTCATGCCCTTTGCGACGGAACGGGTGAACCTGAGAAAGCAAGCCGTCCTTTTGATAGAAACAGAAAAGGATTTGTACCTGGCGAAGGCGGCGCCTTTTTTTTGCTTGAAGAGTTACGGCATGCTAAAAGCCGCGGTGCAGTGATCTATGGCGAAATTTGCGGTTATGGCGCTTCCATTGACGGATATTCCATGACTGCCCCACAGTTAGATGGAAAATGGGCGGAAAAGTCGGTAAATTCGGCTTTGCAGGAAGCAGAGCTTGCTTTTTCCGATATAGACGTTGTTTCATCTCATGGAACAGGAACACTATTAAATGATGCTATGGAAGCGGATTTAATTGATCGGGTTTATGGTGAAAAATCTCCCTTTATCATTGCACTTAAATCGTGGATCGGACACATATCTGCAGCATGCGGGGCTGTTGAACTTGCAATATGTCTTGCCTGTATGCAAAACAGTTATCTCCCCAAGACAAGAAATCTTGATGAACCGTGCCATGCCGGACTTAACTTTGTCATTGAAGAACAAACCTGCCGGATACGTAATATATTGTTAGAAAATTTCGGTTTTGGAGGGCAGAACAGCGCTCTGATTGTAAAGAACGTGAGGTAGCGGGCAGAGCATCCGAGATCAAACAAATTCGATCCGAATCTGTGTACCTGTTTGTGGAACTTAATTTGTCCACGTTCCTTATTGTAAAGTCCAGATACGCCCATAGTTACCTGGGACAGTAAGCCATGATTGCTCTTCGCAAACAATGTCTTTCAAATTTTCGTGTCCGTTTATAGCTTTTGCCACCTTTGCCCGGAAGTGGGACTTTAGTCCCGCAAAAACACTGTGCAACAAGGCGGCAATGTCATTCAATTTTATTTTTTCTATCATTATCTTTCTGGAATCATTATCTAAATTTTTTGCTTAACTTTTTTTACTTTGCCATGAGAACCTAATAATACGCTATTGTTCCTATATGAAAAAATGACAAAGGTTTAAGAAATGGCAAATATTATATCAAAGATAGATTCTGTTAAGGAGCTCTCTCGGGATGTTTTTGATACAATGCCATTCATATAGTGGATTCAGAAAATACAGCCACAATATGTTGTGGTAGCAAATTTTGAAACTCAAATACAGACAGGAAATTTTGCTATAAAATCAACATGCTATGATCCAGAGAGTTCTCTTAAGATGCAGGAGATAATTACTTATACAGAATACTTTCCAAATTTATCACGCAGAAATCTTGCAAATACTATCTGTGAGAATCTTGAATGGAAAACACCTGCCGGATCTCTGAA
>DAOURZ010000460.1 GCA_030627475.1 Deltaproteobacteria bacterium
CATCTGAACAAAGATATCGAACCTTGTCCTCCGCTGCTTCCGAGGCAGGAGTAGGTATTGTTGTTTTTCAGGACGAGGAGAATGAAAAAAGACTTATTAGATATGCCAATCAGGGCATGGCTGACATCACAGGATATAGCTGTGAAGAACTTGTCAGAAAAAGCGTAGAGGATATTATTTATCAGAACGGCGATATCAATTTTTTGAAAAAGGGATCGGGACGAGGTCGCAGCGGCAGGATAGACAGCACCTATGAACTTATAAACATTGATGTGCAATATGCGAGAATACCGGTTGAAATCAGCTATGCCCTCACTGAATTTGACGGAAAAAAGGCTATTGTTTGTTATGTAAAGGATATCACCAAGCGATTAAAGGCCAGGGAGCAACTAAGAGATTATAACGAAAATCTTGAAAAAATGGTTGAAGATAAAACAAGGGAATTAAAAAAAAGCCTGAAAGATCTTCAGGAAACACAATCACAACTTGTGCAATCGGAAAAAATGGCATCTATTGGGCAGCTTGCAGCGGGTGTAGCACATGAGATCAACAACCCTGTCGGGTTCGTGAAGAGCAACCTGGGAACGATGAATGAATACAGGGAGGATATGATCAGACTTCTGGATCACTATGCGACCCTTGAAGCAACCATAGGCAGAGAATCGGAAATATCCGGAAACAGGGCTATCAATAAGGCCATCAAAAATATCCAAAAAGTAAAAGACGAGATTGATCTTGATTACATCCTTGATGACTACGAAAATGTAATCGCAGAGTCCATTGATGGGACAACAAGGGTTACAAAAATTGTATCTGACCTTAAGGACTTCTCCCATGTGGACAAGGCGGAACTGGAACACGCCGACATCAACAAGGGCATTGAAAGTACCATTAATATCGTTTGGAACGAGTTGAAATACAAGGTAAATGTAGTCAAAAAGCTTGGTGATATTCCGCTCATAAAATGCTACCCCCAGCGGCTTAATCAAGTATTTATGAATATCCTGGTTAATGCTGCCCAGGCTATAGAAAAGAAAGGGGAAATTCGAATCTCGACTGAGGCTGACAACGGGTATGTTGAAATCAGAATCAGCGATACGGGCAGCGGCATGCCACCAAATATTCTTTCCAAAATATTCGATCCATTTTTTACGACCAAAGACGTGGGGAAAGGAACCGGTCTGGGATTGAATATGGCTTACAATATTATCCAAAAACATCAAGGAACTATTGATGTGGAGAGTGAAGTTGGGAAAGGAACCACTTTTATTATCCGTTTGCAGATAGAACCGGATTTGGTTGATTAGTTTGACTGGATCAAAAAAAGAGTTAAAAGGAGGTTGCTTCTTGTATGGATTCAAAAACAATATTGAAAAGACTTGATCGTATTGATGATCTTCCGACATTGCCCTCAATTGCCATGAAAGTAAACAGGATGCTCCAGGAGATTCCCGACAGGACCGATAAACGGCTGGATATAGACAGGCCGGCCGCTGCAGGGGCTGTCAAAAGAGGCTTGGCTTCCCATCCTCCTTCTGACACCTGGCTTGCCGGAAAATTGCTATCAGCCTATGGAATTGCGGTGGCACCGGACAAGGAGTTTGCA
>DAOURZ010000225.1 GCA_030627475.1 Deltaproteobacteria bacterium
AACTGATGGTTTTTTATAAGGGATGCTACCTTTTAAATCTGGATGGCACCGGTTTCTTCTCATCTAAAAAAATAAGCGCTCCATATTGTATGGAAAAGGTAAATAAAAAGACAGGAGAAATCACTTATTATCTTCAGATGCTGGGGGCGGCAATTGTTCATTCTCAGAGTCAAGCTTGGAGATCACGAGTTTCTCTTTAATTTTATAATTTCCTATACAATAAAAAAATGAACTATCCCGGATGTATGGATGCAGAGACAATGTCTGCTTTCGGGCAGGTTACGATCCCATTAACCGAACGGCTTGATCTTATTTTTGAATTGAATACCTGCATAAAACGCCATGAAGGCATCATGGCGTTTGTGAATGAATATCATGGTGTCTTAATTTATCTGAGCATAGGTGTCTCAGCTTTGCTGAGCGCTATAGGAGAGACTGGAAAAAAGACTCGGCCAAATCAGCTTAGAAAAGATGCAAGAAGTCAACCTCGCTATTAAATTAAGTTTAGACCTTTTATGATCCACGGAATTTTTAGTTTTCACTGCTCTACTGAAGACTTCGGATGAGCGCGTAAGGGTCTGTTCCTTCCATTGCAAGTTTTTGAGCTAAAGATGCCTGTCCGAAGAATTTATTTATTTCTTTTATGTATGTCAGTTTTTTGGACATACTGATAGAGGCCATTTTGACAGATAGCTTTGCCCTGGAAATGAAATAAACAGGGTTTGCTTTTCCTCCGGACGGAGCAAAATCCTGATAATTCCGGTATGCATCTGCAAATATACTTTTCCAGTCCACACCCAGTACCACTCCTTCGCAAGAATTGCTTTTTTTATTGACTCGCATAACTATGACTGCCAGGGGAGATATAGGGGCATCCTTGAACCACAGGTCTTGCGAATATTTTTCTATTTTTTGTTTACTGACAGCCTTGGAAAAAGCAGCCGATTTTCCGGATGTTGTGTCGAATATAATCTGGAGGGCATCAAGCAAGCAACCTGGAGGTGCTCCTATGAATATGTATTTTTCCCCCTTGCGCAGCGGGTATTTTTTCTGTAAATATTCCCCTATAATAACACCGGTATTAAGACCTGGGCAGATATGATTATGGAATTCGGCTGTTTTTAGTAAAGACCAGGAAACATCTGCTGCCCAGCAATGAGAAATCGTTACAACGGAAAAAAGAGTTTTACTGCCTATTATCCCTGAGGCTGCTTTTTTCCAGTCCTGGGGTTTAAAAATTTTTTCCGGAGCAATATTAATTTGCTGTTGTGTGAATCCTTTTTCACTCCATTTGGTAAAAATCAGTTTGCCGTTATCCTTTCTGTACAGTGCACACCACAACGGATCAGCAAACGGGGTATGAACTGTCAAAAGACTTTTTGTACCCATAGTACAGGCAGTAACATTTGATACTATGTCAAGGAAAGCTTCTGTGGTTTTGCCGTTTATTGTGCCGTATCCTGCATTGGTTAAAGCGAGAAGCCTTACATCGCCTTTTTCAAGACCTATCTCATTGCGGGCATTAAAAACCGCATTCATGGCCTGTACCATTTCTTTATTATAGTTTATTTCTCTGTATTCTTCAAATCCACAGGCAAAGGAACTAAGCTCCATTAACAAAAAGACCATACATCCAAAAAGTAAACTACCGGCAAAATTTTTCATCATCTTCTCCTAATTATCATTATAAAGTAAAAATTACTCTGACGAATTATTGTACTATACTTTTAATAAGTTAAGCTTAAACTTAAAAAGTGACCAGGAATTTTTTATGAATCCAAAACCCTTATTGAGAAGCTACAAACGCCCTGGCAATAATTTCAAGATTGTTACGCATACTTTTTAAATACCCATCAGGGTCAATTCTGCCTTCCTTGTTTAAAGCCGGATCCATCGAATTGAGCACTACCAATTTTGCTCCGGCATCCATGATAGCCTGCATTATTTCGGGTTTTGGTTCCCATTTGTGAATTACAACTTTGATGTTGTCCTGTTGAAGTCTTGTTTTAAAATTGGATATATCTTCCTTTGTCCAGTAGAAATCATCTTTTAAAAAATAGCCTGTCACATGGAGGTTCAGATCGTTTGTAAAGTAGGGAAAAACATCTGTCAGGCTAAATACTTCAAGCGATTCCAGTTCTGCAAATATGTTTTCATATTTGACTCTGAGCCTGAAAAGCTTTTTTTTGAAATTAGCCAGATTTTTATCAATCATAGCGGCATCTTTTGGGCTGAGGCGTTTCAGATCTCCGGCAATGATGCTGAGCATTTTTGAGGCATTTGAAAGGCTGAGCCAGATGAAGGGAGAGATGGTTTGATGATTTTTACGGAGAGATTTACCTATTTGTGTGCCCGGCAAAAGAGAGCAGCTATTCGGAACTTCAAGAATGGAAACACCTGTGATACCTGGATCAAAGGGCATAGATGCATCTATTTCAACAATCCTGATATTCCATTTTCTTGCATAGATATAAAGTGGATCATGTTTCCATACACTCCTGATTGTAATAACCGCATCAGCCTTTGCAGCATAATCTTTAATTTCTTTTTCATGCGTCTTGAAATAGCGTTCAAGTCTTCCCATTGGATATCCGGCCGGACCCGGATTACTGACTTTTATTGATGTGCCTTTGGTCAGGACACTTGCAAAGGAATAAGTAGATTGAAGACAGGTAAGCACAAGCGGGAACTCCTGGTTTGCCTGGACTGATGCTCCAAAAAGGACAAATATATTCAAAATCAATATGGAAAAGGCAATGCCAACTTGTTTCAATTTATATCTCCTTTCAGGGCTCGAATCGCCCTTTTGTAGAATCTCAATCAGCCTGGTCAACCGCGAGCTCGAACTCTGCATTATGACCTTCCGATGCATTGAGAACTATTCTCAAGTTCGTGCATTCCGGCAATTTAAAAGTGAACATGCCTTTGTTGTCACTTTTACCGGACATTATTAATTTTTCGTGATTATCAAAGACCTGTATTTGAGCATTAACAACTTTATTTCCGTCTGAAAAGTAGCTTTCGGTATACACCGTATCTTTTTCTACCCAGGCAAATACGTGTACCTTGTGACCCCAGGCCGAACTTGCCGTTAACAGACAAACAACTAAAACAACTCCGACAAAAAACAATTTTTCAATCTTCATGATATCCTCCTCAGGATTTTCCAAAGTGAGATTTTTTAGATAAACCACTCAAGCTGAATCGTATTTTTCCAGACACCGGATATGCTCGTCTCAACCATCTTATTGCAATCGTGGCAACAAAGAAAAAGGCTGCAACCAGTATGATGGCTCCACCTGATGGAACCGGTATCTCCAATTCCATAGGGACAATAATTCCAAGAACACAGCTCAATGTGGAAAAAGCGGCGCTATAGAAGAAAAAACCTCTCATTGACCTGCTCAAATTGCGGGCAGATGCCGCGGGTATGACAAGCAGGGCTTCTACCAGAATTGCTCCGATGATTTTTACTGAAGCTACAGTAATTATGGTAACCATGAGGATAAAGAGATAGTCGAGAAAGATCACTTTTATCCCTCGTACACGGGCAAGGTTGGGATTAAAACTG
>DAOURZ010000081.1 GCA_030627475.1 Deltaproteobacteria bacterium
AAATTTATGCGCCTGTTTGTGGAAGTTAATTTGTCCCCCGTTCCTAAAAAACTAAAAAATCGGTCTTGACATGGGGTCCGCTTTATAATTATCATTGAATTTTAAGTAATCGTATTACCAGCCTAATCTGTGAAGGGTACAAAAAAAATAACTATTTCATAGAAATTTTCTCCTCCTGTTTTGAATGAATTGCAAGCCTTATGTGGCTTTATCAATTAAGTTATCAATTAATTTATTGTTAAATTTATTGTTAAACTAAGGAACATGAAAGGAGTTATGAAATGCAGATTAAAAAAATTTTTCAGTTGGGTTTGACGCTTTCCATCCTATGTACCGCAACAATCTCATTAGCCGCGCTTTGGGGCGATATTAACCGTGATG
Organism: Deltaproteobacteria bacterium; assembly: GCA_030627475.1. Taxonomy (GTDB): domain Bacteria; phylum Desulfobacterota; class Desulfobacteria; order Desulfobacterales; family ETH-SRB1; genus B13-G4. Next base: position 382 of record DAOURZ010000081.1, read on the forward strand.
AGAAGATAGGGCTTGCAGAGGCGATCTATGCCTTACAGGTCAGTAGCGGGTTGAAACCTCAGTATGTGAATGAAACTCACACCGGTACGCTTACCTCCAATGAAACATGGACCCCTAACGGAAATCCGCACATTATCAGCGGCACACTCACAATTGCCGGAGATCCGCCAAACGGGGCAACCCTGACAATTCAGCCCGGTGTTGAAGTGTGGTTTGAGGAAAATGCATCAATAGAAATCGGTAAGGATAATTCACCGGGTACTTTGCAGGCTTTAGGCTCTGAGACTTCCGGAATTGTTTTTACAAGCAATCAGTCATCCAAAACCAAAGGATGGTGGGATTACATACGTTTCAATGAACAGGCGGTGAACTGCCGGATGTCATACTGCAACATTGAATACGGCGGCGGGTATGATAACTGGAACACTGCGGGAAACGTGGTGATTTATAAAGCTGAAAATGTCATTGTAAAAAACTGCACAATCACTAAAAGCGGCACAAACGGTGTATTCTTTGTAGATAACACCGGTTTTGTAACTTTTTCAGATAATACGATCACAGGTAACGGCGATAATGAAAATAAGAATTACGGCAGATACGGAATCTCACTCTACGCGGATCAGGTTCGGGGGATAGATGTCACAAACCAGGTGGCGGGCAATGAGCTTGGAGGGGTTTATATCCGGAAGGATACAGTGACGAATACTGCCACATGGTATAATCTGGATGCTCCCTATATTGTAGGAGATGTCACTGTGGCAGATACTAACGGTGTAACATTAACCCTTAAAGCAGGTACACAGTTCCGGTTTATCGAAGGTTCCATGTTCGAAGTGGGTGCTGCTGACAAGCCCGGAACCCTTGTTGCCGATGGAACAGCAGGTGATATTCTTTTTACCGGCCACCAGACTGTTAAAACAAAAGGATGGTGGAACGGAATTCGTTTCAATTCGACTGCAGTGAATTGTATACTGAAAAATTGCAAAGTTGAATATGGAGGCGGATATGCTTCCTGGAATAGCGCTGCCAATGTAGTCGTAATCACTCAGAACGGAACAGATATTTATGACTCAGATATAAGCAATAGCGAAAATTATGGCATGAAATTTTTATCGGGAGGCACTGCAAATATCGAAGACACAGCTTTCAGTACCAATAATCTTGAAGATATATATATATATGATAATAATTCAGGCTATACAGGCTCGCCAGCAGGATCACCATCAATAAAAGGACCCTAAGACATTAGAAACGTGGACGAAATAACTTCAGCAAGTAGGCGCACAGATTTGGGTACAAAAGTTATTTCGTCCATGTTCCTTATTTAAACCCGCTTTTTATTAGGGCTTCTGCTAACGGGTTATTAAACGGGGCATTCCTGCTGCTTACTTTATTTTTTTTATTATTCTTTGGTTTCGAATTACGCTTTTGAGCCTTTTTCAAACCAGGGTTTTCCACCGAAGCATCTGACTTTTTGGATTGCGATTTCATTGAGAGAGAAATTCTTTTTCTGGCAAGGTCGACCTTGAGCACGGTTACCAATACCTTTTGCTGAACTTTTACAATGTCACCGGGATTTTTTACAAACCTGTCTGCCATCTCGCTGACATGTACAAGGCCGTCCTGATGCACCCCCATATCAACAAAAGCGCCGAACGCTGTAATATTTGTTACAATTCCGGGAAGTTTCATTCCTGATCTCAGGTCTTCGATTTTTTCAATACCATCGGCAAATGCGAATGCCTCAAATTTTTTTCTTGGGTCACGTCCCGGTTTTGCCAGTTCATCAAGGATATCATTCAGCGTGGGCAGCCCGACTGAATCAGTAACATATTTTGTAACATCAATTTGATTCCTGATTTCAGGCTTTTTTAAAATATCAACGACCGCAGTATCAAGATCTTTGGCTACGGCGTCAACAATATGGTAAGTTTCAGGATGCACTGCACTGGCATCAAGGGGGTTTTCACCGTTATAAATCCTTAAAAAACCAGCAGACTGTTCAAACGCCTTGGGACCAAGGCGCGATACTTTTGTCAGTTGCTGTCTATACATGAAGGGGCCGTTCTCCTCACGATAAGCGACAACATTTTTTGCAAGCCCGGCATTCATGCCTGAAACATACGTAAGGAGCTGGGCGCTGGCTCTGTTCAAATCAACTCCGACACCGTTAACGCAACTCATAACAACATCATCAAGGGACTGTTTCAGGGCCTTCTGATCAACATCATGCTGGTACTGACCCACACCTATTGATTTTGGATCAATTTTTACGAGCTCTGCAAGGGGATCCATCAAACGTCTTCCGATTGATACAGCTCCACGCACTGTTAGATCATGATTCGGAAACTCATCCCTTGCCGCTTCAGAAGCAGAATATATTGAAGCACCGCTCTCATTGACCATTATAATCTGCACAGGCTTTGAAAAAGGGACAGCCTTGACAAAGGCTTCCGTTTCTCTGCCTGCCGTACCGTTTCCCACAGCTATGACTTCAACCTCAAATTTTTCGCACAGGGATTTAATCTTTTCTGTTTCTGCAAGAGTCTTTTTTTCAGACATATGAGGATAAACAGTATCATAATGAAGCAGTTTGCCCTGCCTATCAAGACAGACAAGTTTGCACCCGGTTCTGAATCCCGGGTCTATTCCCATAACACGTTTTGCTCCCAACGGAGGAGCAAGCAAGAGCTGACGAAGGTTATCCGCAAAGACTTTTATTGCTTCGGTCTCAGCCCTTTCTTTTGTATAAAGCCTGGTTTCAGTTTCCATTGAACGGGAAAGGAGACGTTTATAGCAATCCTTTGCAGCCAGCTTTACCTGTGCGGAATCATCCCCCTCCCCTTTAACAAACAGGTTTTCAAGTATAGCATTTGCCTCTTCTTCATCAGGCAGTATATCAAGGTTCAGAAAATCTTCACCTTCACCTCGTCTCATGGCCAGCATCCTGTGAGAAGGAACACCGGCAACCGGTTCTTCCCAGTCAAAATAATCCCTGAATTTAGCCCCTTTTTCCTCCATGCCCGAAGCAACCTGACTTTTAATCGCAGATTTTGTAAAAAAGAGGTTCCTCAGCCGAGCTCTGGCCTTATCATTCTCATTTATAATTTCCGCAATTATATCTCTGGCCCCTGCCAGAGCATCTTCTACAGATTCAACTCCCTTTTCAGGATCAACGAAAAATTCCGCCTCTTTGACCGGATTTGCTCCTTTTTGCTCAAAAATCATTAGCGCCAGCGGTTCAAGTCCTTTTTCCTTTGCCATAATAGCCCTGGTCCGTCGTTTAGGCTTATAGGGGAGATATATGTCTTCAAGCACAGCCATTACTTCCGCAGCAAGAACTTTTTCTTGCAGTTCATCCGTCAGGTGGCCGTGTTTTTCAAGAGATTTGAGGATCGCTTTCTTTCGTTCTTTCAGTTCCACAAGCTGGTTCATCCTGTCCCTGACAGCCATAACAGCAACTTCATCAAGACTTCCCGTTGCTTCTTTTCTGTAACGCGCGATAAACGGAATTGTCGCGCCTTCCGCAAGAAGGGAAGCCACGGCCTGAACCTGATTATTATTTATATTTTGTTCTTCAGCAATTTTGGATATAAATGTATTGTTGTTCATAGTTCCTCTGCATTAATTTTCTGTGGCTAATTACCGTAGTCAGGCTGAAACTGTTTAGACTGAAGGCTGGAAACTGGAGGGGTCAAAAAAATACGATTGCCGTACTTTAGCTGAGCTTGCCACAGAAGGTAATAAAAAGAATTTACAGCTTCATATTGCCGTAAACTCTTTGTATTAGTGGTAGGCGGTACTGGGTTTGAACCAGTGACTTCCACCGTGTGAAGGTGGCACTCTCCCGCTGAGTTAACCGCCCATTGAGTACCTCAATTGTATTGATTAATAATAAATTTCTCATAAGTTATTTCGGCCACGTTCCTAAGTCAAGATTTTTTTTATCCTCATCTGCTGTTTGCCCAATTATTTCTGAGGCTGCATTGGCTAATGATTCGGATGAAGAATCTCCAAGCTCTTCTATTTCTTTTGGGGATGGGAGATCTTTCAGGTCTTTTAATTCAAAAAGTTCCAGAAATTTCTTTGTTGTCGTATAGATTATCGGTCTGCCGGGAATCTCCCTGCGGCCTATCACCCGGATCAGCTTTCGCTCAAGCAGCATGCGCAGAATCCCCCCACAGTCAACACCCCGCAAGTGTTCAATATCACTGCGTATCACAGGCTGTTTGTACGCAACTATAGCAAGTGTTTCAAGGGCAGCGTTGCTCAAGCGGAAAGGATTTGGCTTTAACAAACGTTTGATCCACTGGCTGTATTCGGACCGGGTGCGAATCTGGTATCCCCCCGCGACCTCACGCAAAAAAAAACCGCCTTTGCGCGCTTCATATTCATTTGAAAGTTCATTCAAAACGTGATTGATCGCATTAGAGTCAGTGGAATCAAGCACTTTTTTGATGCTGTCTATTGTAAGTGGTTCTTCAGCAACAAACAGCAGGCTTTCAATAATATTCTTTATATCTTTTATCATAAATAAAAAAGTCTGATAACACCTGACTGGGTATGCTGGACGATCCGAACCAGACCTATTTTTACCATTTCCAGCATTGCAAGAAAAGTCAGTACAATCTCGATTCTTGCTACATTTGCAGCGAATAGTTCTTCAAAGCTTATTGATTCCTTTTCTTTAAAAATATCAATCAGTCTGGAAATCTTGTCTTTTACAGACATGCTGTCGGCAGTGATGTTTATTTTTTGATCTTCGGATATATTTTTAAGTATTTTTTGGAATGCGTCAATAAGCTCGAACAGACCTACGGTTATGACTTCTTCATCCTGGTTTGACAAAAAATCTTTTATATCGGGCTGTCTGATAAAAGTACTGTCTCCAAGCAGATTTCTTACGGATAGCTGCTCGGCAGCAGATTTTATCTCAAGGTATTCAAGAATAGGCCTTGCAATTTCCATACGTGGATCTTCTTCCTCTTCACTTTCATGCACAGGAAGAAGCATTTTTGATTTTATCTGGGCCAGAGTCGCAGCCATCAATATAAAATCTCCGGCAAGGTCTATGTTCAATGCCTTCATCAGAGACAGGCAACCAAGATACTGATCTGTAATCAAAGCAATCGGAATGTCGTATATATCCACCTCATTCTTTTTTATAAGATGAACAAGAAGATCCATAGGGCCTTCAAACACTTCATCCAGCAATACTTTGTAGGGTTCTTCAAACATAAAAAATAATACGGTTCGTCTACGTTCCTAATCACTAGTTTTAATTGAAAAGCGATGAACAATTCTCGGTTTTTCATTTTTTGAAAAGCTAATTTCAAATTTGGCCGGGCCTATAGCATTTAGCCTGAATGGGGAAAAACCTATAATTATATTTACATCCTTTCCTTTCTCTAAACCGGGGGGAGATGGATAACTGACTTGAATTGGCTCTGATTCAGGTGTAATAAGACTAACGAAAATATTATCAAAAGGTTCTTTGATGTCTTCAAACATTACAATTAGATTAATAAATGGAAGTATTGCCGGAACTTTGTTTACAACCATGTCTTTTGAATAAATACCCATTAAAGACATTTTCCCTCCGATCTTTTGCCGGACATCATCACACAATATTGTATTAATTTTTTTGGCTATTTTCATGATTTTGTCAATTAACTTTTGAGGTTAATCCAATATCATACCAAACAGTATCAAGCCTTAATGTCTGGACATGAGATTTAGCTTTAACAGTCTGAGTACCTGAAGGCAATACACTTAAGAGTACTAAATTTTTTAAATCAGTTAATTCTTTTTCCAACTTATTGCTTACATGCCTTTCTGATAATAAATGAACAACGTAGCTATTTAATGAGACTCCCTCTTTCAGCGCTTCTTGACTTAAAGATGCATGTAAACTTTTAGGCAATCGTAGACGGGTTTGACCACTAAACGGTTTAAGTGTTTCCGGCTTAGGAATTGGGCAACCATCTTCTTTATATACTTTCAGAAAACCTTCTACAGCAATTTTTGCTTCTTCTATGGCTTCTTCAGGAGTATCTCCGAAGGCAGAAAGTCCTGGAAATTCTGACACTGTAGCAACATAACAATTGTCTTCGTCACTCCATGTGAGGTTGATAGAATATTTGAACATAATCAGCCTTTCATCAGGTTGTTGTCCTCAATTATTGCAACTAACTGTAATTGTGTTGATGAT
>DAOURZ010000309.1 GCA_030627475.1 Deltaproteobacteria bacterium
CGGATATAATGATATTTTTTTTGTGTTGAGGCGACAACTTGCTTGACATCTACCGATAATTGAAGTGGAGAGCGCTGATCCATGTGCTGATCCATGTGCGGCTGAAGCCGCACCTCCAGAAAAGTGTAAACTACTTTTGTGCTATTGTGAAGGATGCCGAAAAATGGTATTTTTCTATTATTGATATTGTCGCGGCTTTGACAGAGCAAAGTTATTATCAAAAATCAAGAAAATATTGGAATAAGCTAAAAGAGAGGCTGCAAGCAGAAGGAAGTCAAACGGTGACAAATTGTCACCAGTTGAAAATGTTAGCCCAAGATTCAAAGATGCGACTTACCGATGTAGAACTTGAAAAAATTTTATAGTTTTCGTTCGGGCACTATGTAGAAATAATAAAACAGTGAACTTTACTACATCAACTTTGGAAGCACAATGAAAAATAACCCAATACTAATCTACCAAATCGAAGACGGAAAAATCAAAATTGAAACACATTTTGAAAATGAAACCGTTTGGTTAAGCATTGAGCAGATGGCTGAACTATTTCAAAGATCCCGTTCTACAATTAACGAGCATATTCTTAATATATACAAAGAACAAGAGCTTGAAAAAAGCCGACAATGAGAAAAATCGGAAATTCCGATTTTTCTACCAAGCCAACTAATTTTTACAATCTTGATGTCATTATTTCAGTAGGTTACAGAGTAAAATCGTATCGTGGTGTCCATTTCAGAAAATGGGCAACAGATATCTTATTGCAAAAATACACCTTTAAAAACCCAATTTTTGTCTTGACCATGGGGAGTCCCTTACATCTCTTTTTGTAATCATTCACGGTTTACAGTTATCGGTTCACAGTTGAAAAAACAGACAGTTACCTTTTTAAAAAAGAGGGACAAAGTCCGCCAACGCGGAAATGATCCTGATGTACTGGGATATTGGCCGAATGATTCACGAGCGCCAGCAGCACGAAGGCTGGGGCACCAAGGTTATTCCGCAACTGTCACTGGATATTCGGAATGAATTGCCGGAGGTAAAGGGATTTTTCGAACGAAACCTCAAACGGATGATCGCTTTCTACAGGAAATATTTGTTACTGTCCGCAAAAGTGGCACAATTACCAGCCAGTGATTTTTCTGAAAATTTGCAACAACTCGTTGCAAAAATCCCTTGGGGATACCACATCCTGCTCATGGAAAAGATAAAAGACTTGCCTGCCCGGCTCTGGTACATGCACCAGACCATCGAACAGGGATGGAGCCGGAATGTGCTGAGCCTGATGATTAAGAGCAATACTCACGAGAGGCAAGGCGCAGCAGTGACCAATTTTGAAAAACGCCTGCCAGAGCCCCAATCCAACTTGGCGCGTCAAGCCTTGAAAGACCCTTATATTTTCGACTTTCTGACACTTGCCGAACCGTTTCAGGAGCGGGTAGAAATGACAACCGAGTTGGTGAAAATTATCTTGAAATAACTATAAGATAGGAATATGAGTTATATTCAGTAGTATGAGGGAAATGTGTAATATGGAAATAGACTCAAAATATCTGCCCGCTTTAGGGCGGCTTTTTACTCCTGTCGTTATGGATAGTCTTGAGCAGAAAGGTTATTCGTCCTATTTGTCGGAAGTATGTGCCAATAGCGGTTTACTTGAAAAACTTGATTCCTCAACAACTCTTGGTCAATTTTTTGACTGGGTTTATCACCTTCTTTTCAAAAACTACCGTAATGAATATATCTATAAAAATGTACTCGCTAATAAAATCCTGATCGGGAAGCACTCATTGAATACCTCACACATGCTTACAGAATTCAGAGCCGGAAAAAATAAAGCTGATGTCGTGATATTAAACGGAACAACTACCGTTTATGAAATAAAATCTCAATACGACTCTTTTGCTCGCCTTGAAAAACAGATACAGTCATATTTTGAGATATTTGATTATATAAATGTAATTACATCTCCTTCACATGCAAAAACATTAGACACTATCTTACCTGAAAAAGCAGGAGTTCTTGTGCTTACTGACAGAAACACCATTACAACGATACGTAAACCAAAATCGAATAAAGAAAATATAAATCCGGCTATATTATTCGATTCTCTCCGAAAATCTGAATATATGAGAATCATTAAAGAGTATTATGGTACTACACCTGATGTTCCAAACACTCAGATTTACAGGAAATGCAAGAAGCTATATTGTGAAATTCCGTCTGGTTACGCACATGAATTAACAGTTAAAATCCTAACAGGCCGAAACAATTCAAAGATATTAAAAGATTTCATTGATAAAGCGCCGTTATCAATGTCGGCTTATGCAATAAGTATTAGCGGCCAAAAGAAAAAACTGCAAAAAATAATGGCTCTTTTTGATAACAAAATCGACTCTCTACTGATTCCGAATACAATTTAGGAGAAGATATAATGTATTACCAAAGCAAAACCTTTCTTTTACCAGGCCTTTATTGGTTTTTTGCGCAGGTGATGGGGATTATCTGAGACAAATGAAGACAATTGGCGGAAAAATAAACAGTGATTACGGATGGGAAATAAC
>DAOURZ010000262.1 GCA_030627475.1 Deltaproteobacteria bacterium
ATCGTGCAAGATTGCCTTAACGAGGCAAAATAGTTGGACAATAACGTCTTTGATTTCTCAAATTTTGGCTATATCTAACTTGTTGAATTTACAAAGTGTCCCGCCTTAAGTTGGTAGCCCACTATTATCCTTATCTTACGACTCAATATTTGAATCTCATATACTCCCTGAACCACTTTTTTTGTGATTACTCCAGATAACAATCTTACCGGATATCTGGTGCTAACCGCATATAGCCGAATATCCTCTCCTTTTCCTCTCTGGCCGATAACTTTCCTGTAATTCACATAGTGGCCTATCAATTCCTCTATCGCCCAAAAATTTAATGCCTCTCTTTTTGATTTGTAGCTGAGCAAATTATGTCCGGCAAGATTATCAAAACCATCGCATATACCTAAAAAATTGGCTTCTTTATCTTCTTGTTTAATAATAACAACATCAAGAAACTGGCGCTTCAGTGAAAGGTCTTTTTCTAATTCTACAGTAAAACCACGATCCGATAAATAGTCCATCAGCAATAGTCCAAACAAACGATGCCAGTTGATGTTCATATCTCAACCTTTATCGCAAAAAATACTGAAGAAACAAATGTGTAACACATTGTATATCTCTAACCCCTTTATATGATTCAGCGAATAAACCCGTTGGTATTACCGGCATGTGTGGGTGGAACTATTTTACATCCATTGATTTATCAATCAACTTGTCAAAGTCATCTAAGGTTTCGGTTTGAAAGATAGCTCTTAGATCAGCTTCTGCACTATGGATAAAGGCAAAAAGTCCTTTAAAAATCCTGCCGCATTGTCCGATCTTCCGTACACATCCCAGAAAAATTTGTCATGTATATTTGCAACCGACATGGTATTGTCTGATTTATTCTTTTCCATACCTATAATTTTATCAGATTTTACTGATTCTGCAAGAAATTATTTTCTAACAGGGATAAGTAGTGCCATTTGGATCAGATGCTATTTTATTTTGTTTCCATTTATTTTTTCTGGCATGCCGGTAGGCTTTTCGATTGCAGTACTTTTGGTTTTTTACGCGAAGATTAGCAGGAACCATTCTTCTGCAATTGGCGCATTGAATCATTGGCTTCATGGTATTTTTTACCATGAACCCAATGAATGTATCATGCCTGGTTTATTGCAGAAGAATAAGATCTGATAAGGAAGTAAAACTATGAAAATATGGGGGGGAGGCTAAAACTGAGGGGGGCTAAGTGTTATCCAATTTTTTATTCAGAGGGGTATGGCACATGCACAACATAACTAAACTCAAAACATAATGACCCAAATTTTTCTTTCGGCCGACTTGGCCGAATAAGTTACCCAGTCGCTTCGCGAAAAAGGGATTTGTCCGTGTCAGTCTGTGGCTAACTCTCATTGTTTCATCATGATTGGAGAAAAAGAAGAAAAGAAACTCTAAACTCATTGAATCACCGTTTTGTAAATGCATCATCAGGAAGATTGTATTCCTCAATAATACCGTTCAAATAGCTCTTAGAAATCTCAGGATTTTTTCCGTGAACTTTTAAGGGGTATGTGTGCTGACGATTCGTGCCGAGAACTCTTCCTTTGGCCTTGAATGGATGCTTTCCCCTGCCTGTACGTTCTACCTGCAAACCATACCTTTTCACGATCTTACGAAGCTCATTGAGTCTAAGCATATTGGAGTACCAAACCGTTTTGTGTTGAAATGGACTCCTGGATCGCTTTTTTTTGTTGGACCGAGAGTTTTTTTTCTCTTTGACGTTCCGATTCTTCCCTGAGTCTGTAAAACATCTGCCAATACTTAGTAGGTGAAGGTTTATAGAGGTTTTCTCCCTCCGACAGATCTTCAAGGTAAATAGAAATGGATTCCCGAATGTTCTCCATGCATTCTTCTATTGTTTCCCCGCATGACATAATTCCAAAATCCAGGCAACGAATATAAAATAAACCGGATTCGTAGGTAACAAGGAAGTCTAATCGAAACTTTCCTACATTGAAAATCTCAAGAAATCCTGTCAATGCTTCTTTGGGCTCAATTTGAATATCCATCATCGAAGCTCCTTTTTCTTTTCATCATATACTTCCTCCCAGTTTCGGCCAGACTCGCTTTCCATAAGGCTCTTGATGCCTTCATCAAAACTCACCTTTGGTTGCCAAGCGCAAAGATCTATAAATTTGTGAGGGTCGGCATAAAGCCGCAGAACGTCCCAAGGTCGTTGCGGTGTAAAAACGACTTTTCTTTCCGGATTGGAAACCATTTCAGTAATCTTTTGAGCGAGATCCTTGATTGAAATCTCAAAGTTGCAACCTGTTATTATTGGTCGAAATCAAAAAGAAAGACCAGGTCGTTCGTACGCTCGAAAATCTATGAAACCAGAATCCAAATGGCGTCCACCCAAAGAGAAAAGAAAGAAAAATAAAATTTCAAAGACGTCTCCGATGACAGTACCACTGTAATTCCTTAAACGAATGGCTTTAAATCTTAAGCGAATGCCATTGAAGGGGTGCCTATTTGTAATTATAATAATGCCCTCAGGCAGAGCAACCAAAAAAACTTAATGCGATAATCAAGGTTTGACCCAAATTTTTCCAAATTTTTCGATTTTGAACCACACGCCAGGCTGCTAAAAATCATTTCGCCCTTGATAGATTTTTTCAAGCAGACGATTTGCTGCCTCAGTGTAGATAGGCTTGAGACGAATAGCCTTTTTAATATCACGTACAGCCTCACGAAGCTTTCCAATCTTCGCATGAGCTTTTCCTCTCAACATATAAGGCTTGCTGTACATAGGCATAAGCTTCAGACATTTTGTTGTATCAGCGATCACGTACGCATACATCCCCATTTCATATAAGCATTCTGCCTTGTGTTGGTAGGCCTTTGGGTACTTTCGCGGATTAAGCTTAATGGTGGCGGTGTAATCTCTAGCAGCTTGTCTGCAATCAGACCGATACTGACTGATCTTTGCTCTTAAATAATATAAGTCTGCCTCTTTCGGGTACTTTGTGATCCCATGAGATAGAATCGCAAACGCTTTATCGTACCTATGCAGACTCGCGAGCTGCTGAGCTCTTCCTATGATTTTTTTTTACCATGTGGATCCGCCGCCCAACACGTATAAACCCCCATTCCAGCAGAAACA
>DAOURZ010000018.1 GCA_030627475.1 Deltaproteobacteria bacterium
AGTGCAAACACATAAGCGAATAACTTTGAGGAACCCGGTGCGGTAATTCCGCACGCCGGGGGATGTGAGGGGGCAGTCAGGTAACTGGCTGTCCTACCTTGATGTAGCCAGGTTTTCTTGTGACCAAAAAAGACATAATCGAAGTTTTGGAAAATATTCAAAATAAAATTGAAGATAAGAAAACGAAAGAAATTTTGTATCCTATTTAATTTTCGAGGTAATGAGCAGTCTGTGAAAATATAACCATGTGTAAACAAAGCCTTTTTGTAAACTAAAAATGAGTTTTACCACGATTTTTACATAGGATATAAATGGGGTATACTTTAAATTAGCGCCTTTCGGGCGGACTTTTTTGAGTTTTCACTCGTTCCGTGGCTCTGCCACGGAACGCCTTGCTGAGGCAGAGCCTCACAGGATGTGTTCCCAGGCTGAGCCTGGGAACGAGTGGAACCTATTGATAAAATTGACCAAAGAATGGAGGAAATTCCTATACTATTTGGAGAAAATTCAGCTATGTTACACAATATGAAAAAGCGCATTATTTTTATTCTTTTTTCTTTTTTTCTTCTGGGTTGTGATCAAAGTTCTTCACCTGTTTTTCAAGAAGAGATCAGAGGACTCAAGCTTGTACAGTTGATTACCGATAAAGACGCCCTGCATGCCATTAATCAGCTTCACGGCAAAAAGATAAATGTGGCAAGCGGCATGGTTGCCTTTTATCAGGGGGAAGGAGAAAAAGCGACTGTATGGGTTTCCGAATCATTCAGTACGGATGATGCAAAACAGCAGACAGAGATTATGATAGAAAAGATGAGATTGAGTAGAAGATCGCCGTTCAGTGATTATGAGGAGATAGGGCAGAATGGGGTGAAGATCTATTCATTCAAAGGTATGGGGCAGAAGCATTATATATTTAGAATCAGTAAGAGTATCTATTGGATAACAGCAAATCCCTGTACGATTGATGAATTGTGTAAAAGCATCGTGGGATAGAACCTGTATTCATCTCGGCAGGGCTAAACTTGAAAACCATTCAACCATCTGCTTTCGGCACTCCTGGCAGTCAGTATTCGATTTGTGGTACTGATCATATTGTGCCATCAGGGTATTTGCATGTTCTCCATAAATATTGGTCAAGCTTTTCTTTCTGCGAAAAGCATCCATGCAGGAATAAACCATACCATCCTGCGCTGAAATAATCAGGGCAGCAGGGCATGGGGCATTCATGAGTACTGTTCGTGATGCAACATCAGGAGACGCCTTTTCAAGGATGTCCTGACTACATATAGTTGATACGATTTCAGTAGCCTCCGCAGAGTTGCTGTGGCCATAGTAAACTTTGTGTACCTTTTTGAGAAGATCTTCATCTTCTGTCAGAAAAAACGTATCTGTATTCAGGTAAAGAGCAGGTAAAAGGAAAGAGCTGTTGAATCTGTCAAAAAGACCGGCAAGTAATTTACTGTCAGTCTGCCTGTCGGTTAAAACAACCGGCATCAAAACGAGTCTCGAAGCCTCCCTGTGCTCAGTGCTTTCTATGTCAAAAGCACGTATTGACCGTTTCCAGGACTGGTAATAATAGTTGAAGTTGTAATCTATGTCCTTTACCGTTTCCAGAGAAACACGGTGGATAAAGTTAACATAAAACCGGGCAAACAGGTTATCCTTAAGAAACACCATGATGTTCTTCTGAATGTATTCCAGAGGGGGCATACCTTCGGACAGATTCTCCGCCATAAAATAAAAATGAGATGTAAAATTCATATACGAACACAGGTTTGACAGCGTCCGGCAAAGGCTCTCAAGCTGTTCCCTGTCTTGTTTGCCCAGTACTACAAATATTTTCTGTAAAACCGGTTTTAGATTTGTTTGAAAATCGTTATTCATTATTTCCTGCTCACAGGCATTACGACACAATCCGTTTGCCTCTATCAAGAGAATTGGTTTTCCAGAGGGCCTGAATCTTTTGGATTTCATTGTAATTCATACAATCCGTCTCATAGTTGTTCCCGATGGAAAGATACGCCGGCCTATTGGTGCTCAAGGGTTTAATCTTGTATTCATCATAATGCCGGGTCATGTACGTACCAAAGTAAATCTGCATCTGCTGGGAGTTTGTATTGCCAATAATTTTGACTTTATTTGTCTTCATAAATTCCAGAGTCTTAACTGCATCCTCGAAGGTTTCATATGGAAGACCAAAAATGGTAAAAAGTTCTACTTCTATTTTTTCGCTCTGGGCCAGATTGACTGCTTCAGCCACTCTTTCAACGGATATATGCTTGCCAAGTTTCGCCAGAACCCGTTCTGAGCCTGATTCCAATCCAAAGGCAATGGTACTGACACCTGCACGCTTCATTATTTTTATTACTTCAGGGTTCACGAGGTCTGCCCGGGTCTGCAGCCACATCTGCATATCAAGACCTTCTGACAGCATTCTGTCAAAAATTTCCATAAGGCGTGCAGGCTTAAGGGAAATATTTGGATCGGCAAACCAGAGTCTCTTTACGCCGTTTTTCCTGATCCACTTGATTTCCTCAATGACTCTATCAATTGAATGGAAACTTACTTTGTGCTTGAATGCATTGGGTGTGTAACAGTATATGCAGTCGTGAGGACATCCGCGAGAGGTAAGCATAATTGCTTCATTCATCCGTGAGTAGTCGAATGTATCATCAAGATAGGGAGAGGGATAAAGGTCAAGATCAGCCGCCGCATCAAGTCCTGGCGTATCAAAGACTTCGCCACTTGCATCTTTATAGCTGACACCCAAAAGATTGGAAAAGGGCGTCCCGTTTTTGATGGCCTGTGCAACATGCAAGAGCGTTTCCTCACCCGAAGATCGAGATATATAGTCAATATCAGGTAGTTCGGAAAAAGCCGAAGATGGCATAAACGTGGCTTGCGGTCCCCCTATGGCGACCTTGATATCTCTGTTTAGTGACTTTATGAGCTTTGCAAGACCATTCACATAAAGCATAGTCTTCTGATAGGCCGACAGCCCAACTAGGGCGGGATTAAACCTTTGGATAATCTCGCAAAGATTTGTACGCGAGATATGTGTATTCTCTCCAAGAGACAATATTTCGGTATTAAAACCTTTTGATTTGAGAAATGATGCAATATATCCCAGCGAGATAGGAGTCAAGGATAGAGAAAAAGGATTTATATCAATAAGTAATACATTCACAATGCAAACCTTTATAAGAGATGAATTTGTCACAGCCAAGGAAAAATCGAAAACCACTTCGAAGCGCTTTATTCCAAATTTCCCCCCCTTTTTTTCTCCAGTTGAATATCAAGCTGTTTTAGTTTCTCTATTATTTCTTTAATATTCTGATTTTCTATTACCAGCTTTTCGTGTTTTTCCTTTAAAGTTTTGTTTTCCTGCTTTAAATTTGTGATAAAAGTTTTTAATTTATTACAACTATTTGCATTTTTTATTAATTCATTACAACGGCTTTTATTTTTTATTAATTCATTACAACAGCCTTCATTCTTTATTAATTTCTTTAAAAGGCTCATCAGATATTGCACAGAGCTTCTTTGTTCGGCTACTTCCGGATCAAGTGAGATATATTTCTCCAGATTTTTAAATGCGTGCTTGTAATCGGGTTCAGGGTTTTTGAAGTGTGAATAAAGCAATGATAGATAATAATAAGAGGTCTGTCTGGAGAATGAGTTGGTTTCGCTTTTCAGAGCGTTTTCCAGGTGAGAAATTTCAGTTTTAATTTCTTTCGTTTGTAAGGTAAGATAATAGGTTGAATCTTTTATCTTTTTTGTCTGGTGTACACAACCAGTAATGCAAATTACAATACAAAGTAAGAAAAATAAAATAATTAGCTTGCTTGCCTTTAAAAGATAGTTTGGTTTCACACGCCTCCATTAGGAATCAATTTATTTTGTCCCTATTCCTGACAATCACTTTTTTCTTCGATTCACCAAAAACACACTACCGGGAATTTTTTTTGCATGTTCTTTTAGTTCTGCGGCAATCTCTCCAACTTTAATATGACTTATCTGCTCTTTCCCCTTATTTGAAATAACAACAGCAATGGAAATAGACATAATCGGAAATTTTATTTTCTTGCCCTGGCGTGTTTCCCCCAGGATATAACCATTTGCCCTGTCTTTGGTATTGTAAAAGTCAACAACCTTTTTGTCAAACTCTTCGATAATATTAGTGCAAAGTTTCTTGTACCTTTTTATAGTTGTTAAGAGTGCAAAATCATCTCCCCCGATATGCCCCACAAAATCATCATTTGTTCCATCTTTGGCAGTTGTTTTTTGAATAATTCCGGCAGTTGTTTTGATCATTTCATTGCCTGCTACATATCCATAATGATCATTGAACGATTTGAAATTGTCTATATCCAGTAAACAGAATGTCACAGATTTGTTTGCTGTCAGTCTTTTTTTAAGAACATTCTCAATTGCTATTCCACCTGGCAACCTTGTTAACGGATTTGCATTCAAGTTGGCTTCTTCCAGAGATGCTAACAGATGAGCCATTTTAATAAAAGCATTTGCAAGTTCACCTAATTCATCCTGAGCCGTAACATCCGGAATATGATTGAATCGGCCTCTTGATATCTCATCTGTTGCTATTGTCAGCTGTTTGATAGATCTTGCAATATTGCCAGTCGTCAGAGCTGCTGCGCCTACACCCAGAATGATGCCAAGACTTGATAATATAAAAGTAATGCGAAACGCTTTTAATCCGGCATCACTATTCTTTATAATCATCTGGGTTTGCTTTTCTTTTATATTCAATATCATCATTTGAATCAGAGCTATTAATTCGTCTAACTTATTTCTGATTTTTGCATCATATTCCTTTGTAATGCTTGATAATTCATCACCTGTATTTTTTATCCGATCTTTGTAAAGATTATTAAATTCATTATGGAGAATTGATAACTGTTTTGAAAAAATATTTTGGTATTTTTTAATAGCTTGTATTTTAGATACAAGCATATCGAATTCATTACTTCGCTGCCAAAACAGTTCCAGTATCTCCTGACTATCCAGAATTAAATAGCGACGGCCATAAGATTCTTGTGCCAGAAGGCTATTGAGCATATTATTAGCAGCTTCCAGCAAAACAATATCATGTTCTATAATATTTTTGCTGGTCATGTTTGCTTCATTAAGACTTGAAAGAGCGACTATACTTATCAGGATCATAACCATAAAAATCGGTAGATATCCCAAAATTATTTTTGTTGAAATGCTAAGTTTCCGGAGTTTGATTAAGAACACGAGATGGGGGCCTTTTATCAATTTATTGAAGAAATGAAACCATTTTTGTTACATTTAAAACGTTGGGAACGTGGACGAAACAGGTTGACATATAGATGGCAAATGTCTGATGAAAAGACCTGCTTTGGAGAATATTCCGACACAGCAATCCCAATGGATAGTTTATAATAGATTTTTTAATTTTGCAAGAGCGTACCAGGACGGACACTTTTGTCACCAAATTTATCAGATATTGAATCCAGTGTGGCATTTAACTTTTCTCTTTTTGAAGATGACTTGTCTTGCTGAAAAAGAGAAAGCTGGGTTTCCGTGCCAAAAAGATTGAGTTGCGAAAGAGAGATACCCAAGAGCCGAACAGGCTTTTTGCCTACTTTTGTTTTTTTAAGAAGGCAGCATGATGTTGCATATATTTTAAAACCATCATTAGTGTGGTTAAACAGTGTTGTTGACCTGGTTATTTGAACGAAATCGCTATATTTTACCTTCAATGTGATGGTTTTACCGATAATACTCTTGCTTCGCATCCGACGAGCCACTTTATTGGATAGAGATAGAAGTTCTTTTTTTGCAAGCTCCATATTTAAAATATCCCTGACAAAAGTTTCTTCATGGCCGATAGATTTCACTTCATGTTCAGGCTCAACATCTCTTTCATCTATTCCCATGGATAATTTATGCATCTTCACACCATGTTTGCCAAATTTTTGCTTTAAAAGCTCAACCGGCATTCGGCTCAGATCTTCAAAAGTATGAATGTTAAGGCAGGCCAAGGCTTTTGTTGTCTTTTTTCCTACGCCCCACAATTTGTTAACGGAAAGTGGATTCAAGAAGTCATTTATTCTGTCAGCCGGTACTATTATTAACCCATCAGGCTTGTCTATATCCGAAGCAATCTTTGCTACAAATTTGCACGAAGCCACTCCGGCTGAAACCGTCAAACCGATTTCATTTAAAACTACTTGTTTGATTTTTTTTGCAATTTCAACCGGTGTTCCAAAAAGTTTTGTAGAATTTGTTACATCTAAAAATGCTTCATCTATGGATAAAGGCTCAATCAGTGGAGTGAAAAGATAAAATATTTTGAAAATCTTTTTTGAAATCTCCTGGTACCTTGACATCCTGACAGGCAGAAAGATCCCTTTCGGACAAAGACGCATAGCTCTTGCTATAGGCAAAGCTGAATGAACACCGAATTTTCGAGCTTCATATGAAGCCGATGATACCACTCCTCTTTCGTTGCTGCCGCCCACAATAACCGGCTTTCCTTTCAAAGCCGGATTATCCAGCACTTCAACGGCTGGATAAAAGGCATCCATGTCGAGATGAATAATTGCTTTTTTAAACACGTCGTTATTCCTGAAGCGTTTCAAATGGAACTTAAACGTTTTGGGCACAGTTCACAATTTGCCACAAAAAAAAGGGAATAGCTATTGTTAGCTAACCCCTTGATATTTCTTGGTGCCGGAGCTCGGAATTGAACCGAGATGGACTTGCGTCCGGAGGATTTTGAGTCCTCTGCGTCTACCAGTTTCACCACTCCGGCATGTTTATAGTTTATATATAGTAATTAGCAGTTGTTGTCAATGAAATTGCTTTTTTCAAGTGCTGCAATAATATTTTTTGCAGAAACATAACCTTCCCGTAAAATCGTGGGGAACGGAGTTGTAACATCAATAACCGTTGAACCTGTTCCACCTTTAAGCGGTCCTGCATCAAGCAGGATATCTAATTTTTCAGCAAGTTGAATATCAAGATCAGATATTGCTGAACATCCGATTTTTCCTGAAATATTGGCGCTTGTTCCTGTTATCGGGCCATTCACTTCTTTCACAAGAGAAAAAGCTACGGGATGTTCGGGCAAGCGTATGCCAATTTTGCCTGTACCTGCGGTAATTTTGACAGGAATAGTACTTTTAGCTTCAAATACAATTGTGATTTGTCCGGGCCAGAAGTTATCCATAATACATTTTGCGGTGGATGGAACATGCTGTACAAGTATATTTAGATCATTTGCATCCTTTACCAGAATCGGGATTGGATTGCTGTAAGATCTTTGTTTTATTTTGAAAAGCCTGTCAACAGCCTCAAAATTAAATGGATCTACTCCAATTCCGTAAAGACATCTCGTCGGGAATAAAACTATACCACCTTTTTTGATTGAATCTGCTGCTTTCAGAATTAACTCTGACTGTGGATTAAACGGGTCTATCAATATTTTTTGATTGAACACTATATCTGGCCTTAAAGCTTGCCTGCCTTTTCTTTTAGTTTTGGAGATAATTCTATCCTTTTTAATGCCTTCTGTCCAATATCTTTGCGATAATATACTCCGTTCCATGTTATTTTGGAAACAGATAGATATGCCTTTGATATGGCTTCTTTGACGGAATTTCCTAAAGCGGTAACTCCCAAAACACGGCCTCCATTTGTAACTATTGTTTCCTCTTTTTTATCGGTACCCGCATGAAAAACGACAACGTCTTTCATCTTTTTTACGTCTTCAAGCCCTGAAACAGGCATGCCTTTCTTGTATGAACCGGGATATCCTTTGGATGCCATAACCACACAGACCGCTGCCTTGTTGTCAATTTCAAGTTTACATTTATCCAGAGTTCCTTCAATTGTTGCCTCCATTATCGGAACTATATCGTTTTTTATCCGCATTAAAAGAGGTTGAGTTTCAGGATCTCCAAAACGTGCATTGAATTCAAGCACTTTTGCCCTGCCATTATCTATCATAAGACCGGCATACAATACACCCTTGTAAGGTCGGCCTTCATTTGCCATTGCCCGAATAGTCGGTAGCATAATTTCTTCCATAATTTTTTTATGCATATCCCGGTCTATTATTGGAGCGGGAGAATATGCGCCCATTCCTCCTGTATTCGGTCCCCGGTCGTTGTCGTATATTGCTTTGTGATCCTGTGAAGAGGGAAGTGACAGTAAATTTTTGCCGTCTGTAAAGGCAAGGAAAGAAGCTTCTTCACCGGCAAGGTATTCCTCAATGACTACTTTATCTCCTGCATCACCGAAAGCGCGTTTTTTCATTATAAGTTTAAGCGCATCAATTGCTTCCGGAACAGTTTCGCAGACAATTACTCCTTTGCCTGCTGCAAGCCCATCTGCTTTTATAACAACAGGAGCGCCCGTTTTACGTATATAGTTTTCCGCTTTTTTATAACTGGTAAATGTCTCGCCGACAGCAGTACTAATTCCGTATTTATTCAATAAATATTTTGCAAAGGATTTGCTGGATTCTATTTTTACAGCTTTTTGATTTGCACCGAATATTTTTAAGCCCTGTTTTTCGAAAAGATCAACAATTCCTTTACATAGAGGATCTTCAGGTCCTACTATAGTCAGATCTATTTTTTCTTTTTGGGCAAACTCAATTAGTTTGTTGATATCTCCGGAGCTGATCGGCAAACATGTTGCCAGATCAGCAATCCCTGCATTGCCCGGTGTACAATATATCTTTTTTACTTTAGGACTTTGAGCAATTTTCCAGACAAGAGTATGTTCTCTGCCGCCACCACCAATTACCAGAACTTTCATAAAATCTCCATTTTTCAATTTTTCAGCTTTTTTGCCAGCCTTTCAAGAACATCTTGTTTTTTCTTGTCAAGTTCTTCTCTGCTGATATTTGCTCCTTTGATGCCGCCATTTAAAGCTATTTCCGAAAGGTATTTATTACCATTTTCGGTAATCATCAGATCTATGTGAGCAAAGGGAAATCTGCTGCGTTTCATAATAGTATGGCAGAATTCTTTTTCTTCATTTTTCAGCGTATACGGATGACTGTTGCCACCTGCTGCTATATTCATTCTGAAGTTGTTTGGATTATGCCTGGAATATGCCTCAATATAATCTTCAACAATAATTACTCTTATATCTGTAAAATGTTTATAAAAAGGCTGAACTACAAAAGGATAAGAAGATTTTGAAAGAGCCACGAAACTATAGAGGGTTTCAATGCTGTCCCATCTTCTAACTCCACAGCCACAGTGCAGGTGGTTTTCTTTGGTCACTACTATACCTATACCGTTTTTATTGTATCTATTTATGGTTTCAAGAAGATTTGCCCGCCTTGTAATAACGCATGTATGCGGAAGCATCCAATCTTTTAGAATTAAAGCCTGTTTGGTTTTGGAGCTATTTAGAATTTGTGAGAGTGGAGACGGCAGGCAGTTTACATTCCGTTCAAGAAGATCAATAAGCATAAATGATTTCATATGCTTTGAGGATATTGTTCCTATAAATATATCTCCTGAGCGGAGTTCATGATAATGATTTTTTAATTCCCTGTTATTTTTTATAATCATGAATTACCTGCTGTTTTTATGTGCAGAAAGGCTGAGCTCAATCAGTGTATCAAGAAGTTTGCTAAAGGGAATACCGGCGGTTGCTGCTGCAAGAGGTAAAAGACTTGTTTTCGTCATGCCTGGAATTGTATTGGTTTCAAGTATGTATATATCGTTATGATTTATAATCATATCAGTTCTGCTGTAACCTTTACAAAATAGAGCCGAATGGGCAATCTTCGCATATTCCTGTGCTTTTTTAGCAAGATCGTCACTGATTCGGGCGGGACATATTTCATTGGTTAAACCAATGGTATATTTTGCTTTGTAGTCAAAGAACTCATGCCCTTTACCGGGAATAATTTCAACAATAGGGAGGGATTGCAGCTTTTCGTTACCTATGATGCTACCTGTAATTTCTATACCTTTAATATATGTTTCGATCAGGATCGAATTATCCTGTTCAAAAGCAATATCAACGGCATACTTCAGGTTTTCTGTTGATTTTACAACAGACATGCCAATACTTGAACCGCCTTGAACCGGCTTAACTATTAGAGGCAGTCCAAGCTGATCAGCAATTTTTTCAGGATCAATTTTTTCACCACGATTAAGTACAATATAAGGCGGTACAGGCAGCCCTGCTTTTTCATAAAGCTTTTTTGCAGCAATTTTATTCATTGCAAGAGCACTTCCAAGTACTCCGGTGCCCTGATATGGAATAGAAAGCAGATCAAGAAGTCCCTGTACTGTCCCGTCTTCTCCAAAATGTCCGTGAAGCACAATAAGCCCTGCATCAATTTCAGATGCATCAGCAACGAGGCGGTTTATTTCTGTTGCAGGATCGTAACGGATGACTTTATACTTTTTCTTGTCAAGTGCTTCATAAACCTGGTCACCACTTTTCAGAGACACCTCTCGTTCAGAAGATGTGCCGCCGGACAGAAGAGCAATTGTTAACTTTTTCATAATATAAGAAACAAGATTTAGGATTTAAGATTCAGGGTTAAGCTGATGAAAGAAATGTTTGATTCCGATTTCATCGCTCTTTAACCCTTATTCTGTATTTTGGGAACATGGACGAAATAATTTTCGCAAGTAGGCGCACAGAGTTAGGTCAGGTTTGTGTGATCTGCCCGATTTAAGATTAGACACAAAAGTTGAAAGAATAGCGAGTTATTTCAAACTTTTTGTGATTTTAGATCGCACAAAGATGATGCATGGTTGAGGAAATTAATTCGTCCATATTCCTTACATAGTGCCTGAACGAAAACTGCCAATTTTTCCAATTTCTGCGTC
>DAOURZ010000282.1 GCA_030627475.1 Deltaproteobacteria bacterium
AACATTAGAGGCTTCAAAATATCTTTTTTCATCAAATACACCTCCGGAAAAAGTTAGATCTTTTTTTATAACAAGGGCTGTTGCCGAAGCAAAACTGATTGATAAAATGAAGCCATATCCCTTCGACCTCCTTGTGCTGGCTGGTTTTATGAGAAATTTAACTCCTTATTTTATTGACAAAATCAATACGGATCTTTCAAATTCTCGCATAATGAATATCCATCCTGCCTTGCTGCCCTCATTTCCTGGCGTTGATGGATATGGAGATACTTTCAGGTATGGATGCAAGATCGGTGGATGCACAATACACTTTATTGATTACGGAGAAGATTCAGGACCTATTATAGATCAGAGAGCATTCCGGATAACAGATGATGATACTTTGGAAAGTATTAAAGAAAAAGGTTTAAAGCTTGAATGGGAGTTGTATCCGGAATGTATAGATCTGTTTGCCAGGGGACGTCTGAAAATTATCAGGATGTTATACGAGTTAGAAAACGGCAAAAAAATAGAGAAAAATGTGGTTAAAATCTTATAGTACTTTTAGCATCAATGGTATGGCAACAAAGGTACCAAGAGTGCTGCCGAGATTTGCAAATATTACCACGAGAAGAATATGTGTTACTTTGTTCTTCCAGAAACCCTTTATGGAAAGGATATCTTCCGGAAGGCTTTCAAAATCCTTAACTTTTGGTTTCCTTGTAACGGCTTCTACAAGCCCGGCAACCCAGCCGGCGGCGATCATAGGATTTAAAGAAGTTAATGGTGCTGCCAGAATGGAAGTCAGCACTGTAAGAGGATGTGCAAAAGCTATCGTAGCTCCAAGACCGGCCAGGAATCCGTTTGCCAAAACCCACCATGTTATCATGTGAACTCCTGTATCAGATCCGCCCCAGAAAAAACCGAAGATAAAAAGCAACAATATTCCAAGCGGAATAATCCATTTAAAAAGGCGGGAAGTCAAACTTTTAGGCGGAATTTTCTCAAGACCGGTTATATCTATCCCGGCATTCCAGTACTTTTTTATGCCCGACACATGTCCGGCACCAACAACAGCTACTATCTTTTTTCCAGGCGCCGTCCTTATTTTATATGCAAGATATTGGTCCCTTTCGTCTATAAGTATATTTCTCAGAACAGGAAGTGATTTTCCAATATCTGCAAGCATAAGCTGAAGAACATCCTGCTGCTTCATTTTTTCAATTTCTTCTTCGTTTATTTCATCTATCTCCCCTAACGATAAAACAAACTGAAACAACAGTTTTAGCTTGTCCCAGAGCCCCATTATGCGCCAGGTTCTTGACAAGGTAATACGAATCTCTCTGTCTGCAAGATGTATTTTTGCTCCGATTTCTTTTCCTTTTTCAATGGCCTTTATCATTTCCTCGCCGGCTTTTATATTTAATTTTCTGGCAATTCGTTTTTGAAATGAGGCAAGAAGAAGGTTGGAAAGCAGGAGAAATGTTTTTTTATCCTTAATCACTTTTATGATGTCCATCTTTTGCCATTTATCCTTTTGAGTTATGGTCTGGTATCTGGATCGGCAAATTTCGACACAGACACAATCCGGTTTTTCCTCTTCAATAACCGAACTAACCAGTTCCACGCTTTTTCTGGATATATGGGCTGTTCCTAAAAGTATTATTTCTTTATCTTCAAAATCAAGACGATGTATCGCCTCGTTGTTTATAATTTCCATTAAAATATTTTTCCTTGTTTTTTTAATTTGTCCACGTTCCTAAGTGTCATGGGATTTTAGTGAATATTTTTATTCTTTTGTTTAGAGGATGAACAGAGACACCATAACCTGCATCTTTAGCCATTTTTCTAATACTAGATGAAGAATCAGCAAAATCAAGAGGATATGGCCTTATATTATCTTTGTTTTTAACAATATCAAATTGAATCTCTTCGTCTGTAAGAATTACTACGGGTTCATTGGATTTATCAAGATAGTCATATAAATTATTCCACAGGTCTGGTATAGTCATTAAATATTTCCTTATTTGATAAGAGTTTTTATCTTATTACTGTACCTGTCATATACGGAATTAGCCAGAGATTTAATTCGGTTCCGGACATAAGTTGGTTCGGGAAGATCCGGAGGGAGTAAGAAATTGAATTTTTCTATGCTGACCGGTTTAAAACGCAGTGTTTTTTCAATAGAAGCTATTTCTTCGGGAGCGAAATTGTCGCCCATAAAATGTTTTTTTGCAATTTCTTCAATATTCATATTTTTCAGAAAGTTTAGGATGGTAAAAAGATCGTGGCTATCCTCAAATTTTTTTAAATTATAATTTGCCGCTTCACATTCTTTAAGAAGATTTTTGTAAGCTTCAAGGTACCGTTTATTCCAGTTATACAGTTTTCTGTAAGACTCAAGCAAGAGTTTTTTAAATTTTGAACGATCAGTCAGACCGCGAACTTTGATGAACCGTATATCTTTGCGGCATTCGAGGCCATCAGCTATGCGCTCATTAAAAGGAATTTCTTTTAATTCCATAAGAAGCATAAACTTATTGATGAATTCAGGCTTCAAAAGCAAATCGTATATTCGATCAAAGCGTTTGCAAAGCATTTCCTGAAGCTGAGCAATATAATCAGCCAGCTCCTTAACATACTTGAACTGTTCTTCGATCAACCGTCGTTCATATAAATAATTATTAACAACCTCTGCCTTAACTTCCTGGGTCAAGGCGGAGATTAAATCGTCTGACATATTCTTACCTCAAGATATTGGGAACAAATTTAGGAACGTGGACGAAATAAC
>DAOURZ010000226.1 GCA_030627475.1 Deltaproteobacteria bacterium
ATACCTTAAAAAAGGTATTGTAAAAAACCGGTATTTTTCGTTAACAAAATCAACGAATTAGGATATAAATACTTTATGCTGAATCAGGAGGGATGAAACATGAAAAAACTTAGACAGTATGCAGGTATCATGAGCGTTTTGTTTATTATTGCCTTTGCAGTACCATGTAATGTTTTTGGTGCGGCAGAAGCTGCAGCGACCGCAGGCACAGCAGCAGGTACAGCGGCAGGTACAGGCACAGCAGCAGGTACAGCGGCAGGAGCAGGTACGGCAGGAGCAGGTGCAGGTGCAGCAGGAGCAGCTACAGCAGGAGCAGCTGCAGGTACGGCAGTTGCAGGCGGTATTACTGTGGGGACAGTGGTAGCGGCGGTAGCGGTAGCCGCGGTAGCCGCGGTAGTTGTTGCAGAGGCTATAGATGATGATGATGATGATGGTGTAACTACAACGCATCACCACTAACAGATAGATACAGCTTTTCATTCTGGAGTAAGGCAATTGTGTTGCCGTTTTTTCCGCTGGTATGGTTGAGCTTGCTCCATAGTTATTTCGTTTGTGTTCTCTGTAAGAGATCATTGCCATTTTATTCTTTTTAAAGTGGGGATTTAAAGCCATTGATGAAAAATTTTGTTGCTATTTGCCTTATTGCAGGGTTGACATTCTGTTTTGTTTCAGTTGTTTCTTCCGAAAACTCCAATAGTGAGAGAAATAACATTCTTTTTTCTGCAGAATCCCTTTTTAAAGCGATGAAGGGGGAAGATTATCCTGCCATCTGGAAATTTCTTACAATAAAATCGAAAAAAGCTATTGTTAAAAATGTACAGAAAGCATCAGCTAAAGCCGATATTAAATATTTAAAGGAACAGATAAGCTCAGATTTCGGCATTGGAGGGCCACTTTCAAAGGCCTACTGGGATAGTTATCTCGCTGAATTTGACCCGGACATGGTTTTAGAACACAGCAGATGGGAGATGGGTATTACCAAAAATAAAAAAGCAGCAATAATTATCCACTACGAAAAATCAAAAAGGCCGGCCATCCTAAATCTGTATAAAGAAGAGGAAGCATGGAAGGTAGGCCTCGAAGAAACATTCGCTGCAAGAACAATACTCCAAAATTCCCAATGGCATTAATTGAAAAACCTCGGACTTTGCCCGAGCGACCTTAAAAGATTTTACCGAGCCCTATGTTAGGGTGTTTAAATTTAAGACCCGAACACATTTTTTTCTTGCTATACGATTAAAATTTATTTACATTAATAAATTCATTATCAAATTAAGTTAAAAAACATCGGATAGATTTATCTTTATTTTTCTGATGGAGAGAAGGGGGCGAGGAGTTTGAAGGAAATTCAAGTCAAGGTTTTTGACAATGACCTTGAAAAGGCTATGCGTATTTTGAAAAAAAAGATTCAGAATGACGGCCTTTTTAAACGGCTGAAGCTAAAAAAAAGCTATGAAAAGCCGAGCGAACACAAACGTCGTAAACAGCGCGAAGCTTTAAGAAGACGGAGAATCACAGCTTCTAAAAGATACAGATAATAAGGTCATAAGGTCAAAAATAAATGAAACTTGAACCCGGCAAGAGTATTAATTTTTTGCCGGGTTTTTTGTAACTATGGATCCGGATTACCATTACAATAAATGTATAGAGACCATGTACGGCCTGAAAAGGTTTGGGATCAAACTCGGCCTTTCAACCATCAAAAGCATTCTGCATGGCCTGGAGAATCCTCAGAACAACTTTTTGTGTATACACGTTGCAGGAACAAACGGAAAAGGCTCAATTGCATCCTCTCTTGCTACAATCCTGAAAGAATCAAACTACAGGGTAGGGCTTTATACTTCACCTCATCTTGTTCATTTTAATGAAAGAATACAAATAAACAACAAACCTGTTTCAGATAAAAATATAGTTGAAGCATATGAAGCAGTAAAAAATGTATCTACAAATGTATTCACAGGGAAACGTGAGCCGACTTTTTTTGAATACTCTACCGCAATGGCATTTTATGAATTTGGAAGACAAAAAGTAGACTGGGCTGTAATAGAAACAGGAATGGGCGGAAGGCTTGACGCAACCAATATTATAAAACCCGCTTTATCCATAATTTCCAACATATCACTTGAACACAGAACATACCTTGGGAACACCATAAAAGAAATCGCCGGTGAAAAAGGCGGAATAATAAAAAATAACGTACCTGTTGTAATCGGTGCCCGACAAAAAAGTGCAATTTCTACCCTGAAAGATATTGCTCAACAAAAGTCAGCACCATTTTTTCGTTTTGGTGACGAATTTAAGGTAAGAAGAAACAAGAATAAAAGCTTTAATTATTTTGGAATAAAAAATGTATGGCGCAATCTGCGCACAGGATTACAAGGAAGCCACCAGGTAGACAATGCAGGGCTTGTCCTTGCAGCATGTGAGCTGATAGATAAAAACAAAGCGGAAATTTCTTTCAGGAGTATACAAAAGGGGCTTGAAAAAAATTATTGGCCGGGAAGGCTGGATATAGTTTCTGAAAATCCCTTGATAATTCTTGATGGAGCGCACAATTTAATAGCCACAAGAAGACTTGTAAAATATCTTTCCAAAAATTTTTCCAAAAGGAACATAACACTTGTAGCAGGAATTTTGGATGACAAGCCTTATTCTTCCATGATTAAAACACTCTGTTCCGTATGCAACAGGGCTATATTAACCCAGCCAAAGATAAACAGGGCTCTGCCGCCTGAAAAACTTTACCCCGTAGCACAAGAAGTTATTTCAGATATAACAAACATTCCCGACGTCAGCCAGGCCATAAAACACGCTATTGAGACCACACCAAAAAACGATGCAATATGCATAGCCGGGTCACTTTATCTAATTGGCGAAGCAATCGAATATTTTAACCTGAATTGTGCGAACCCTTAGGTTTAAGAGCAATCCTTAACGAAAACCTCCTGAATTACGTTTTTCCTGTCATTATTTTATTCCTTTTTATGAAATTTATGATTATTGACTTTTGACTGTAAATAAACTATTTATTCAATAAATTGTGCATAAATTGTGCGCCCGTAGCTCAGGGGATAGAGCGCCAGCCTCCGGAGCTGGAAGCCGCTGGTTCAAATCCAGCCGGGCGTACCAAAATCAATAAAATTAATGTTTAAGTTTTTTGATTTTATTCATTGTTTCTGAGAAATGTAACTTTGAGCAAGGAGGTATGAATATGACAAAATTGAGACAAGCGAGAACCGCATTGGCATTTATTGGAATAATAACTGCTTTTTTTGTTCTATTTAATGGTTGCGCAAGTTTGAAATTCAGCAAGAACGATTCGAAATCCTCAACAAAAGAACAAAAGGCAAAGGGAAATTCTCCTTTATATCGTGATTTCGGAGATGTGCTTGTACCGAGTGAGTTGAAAATTAACAAAGAGTTGACTTTTGTATTTGAAACTTCTGGCTTTATAACAGGCGTTAATGCTTACAATGGCAGAGTGAAAGTTGATTCATTGATTAAATTTTTTAAAAGCAGCATGGTTAAAGATAACTGGAGGATTTTAGGAACATTTAAAT
>DAOURZ010000191.1 GCA_030627475.1 Deltaproteobacteria bacterium
ATTTCATGGCTCATATTGGCCAAAAACTCGCTCCTGGTTCTGGTGGCAGCTTCGGCAATCTCCTTGGCCTCTTTCAGCTCTTTTTCAACTTGTTTACGTTCGGTGATATTCCTTGCCGCTGCGAAGACACCTTTGACCCGTCCTTTATCATCACTGTATACTCGGGCATTATAAGAAACAATCGTTTCATCGTTTGTTTTCGATTTTATCACAAGCTCGTAGTCTGTTACTTTTCCTTTCTCAAAAGACTTTTTTACCCCCAGGTACGCTCTTTTCGGATCCGTGAAGTAGCTGCGGAATTGGCTGCCGATCAATTTTTTACGGGTATATCCGGTAAGTTTGACCGTTTGTTCATTCACATCGGTAATAATACCGTTTTCATTAAAAGTGACCAATGCATCGGGACTGCTCTCAATAAGTCCACGGGTGTAGGCCCTTATATTTTGCAATTTAACATGCGATTCTTTAATGTTTCGATTAAGGATCAAAACTTTAATGCTAAATCCCGTTATCACAAAGAACAAAACAAGAACAAATAAAATCCAGGGCCAGTAGGTTCTGATAACATCGGTAATTGTTACCTTGCCCAGATCTTTGTAAGGGCCGACCTTTAAATACCTTAAACACTCATGTACCGGTTGATAGTTCATGGGTATCGTCCATCCGCCGCATTTCGCTTTTATAGCAGCAGTAGAGTCCGAGGACATTTCAAGCAGGGCTATTGCAACCTTTTCCGCCAGTTCATCCGGAGTGTCTTTAACTTTCGATATAGGCCATTCCGGATATCCTCGGGTTGAGTGAGGAAAGGACGGGCAATTCACATTTTTTTCGCCGTGTTCATGGGGTACATAAAAGTTTTTACGATCAATCTTGCCTTCCGCGTGCATTTTTATAAATGTATCGGCTCTTACTGTTCCGGCATCTACCCTGCCGTTTCTAACCGCATAAACAACATCGTCCTGTGTATCGCCAAATTTAAGACTTTTGAAATCGCTGTATGGATCAATCCCCAGTTCTTTCAATTCACGCCATGCCATCCTCCAACCCCCAAAAGAGCCTTCTGCTGTGGCTATGAACGTTTTGTCTTTGAGATCACTGAGCCGTTTTATATCACTCCGATCCGCCCTCCAGAAAATCACCCCCCAATATTTGTTATAAAAGTTATCAAGACACTGGTTTTTCAATGTAGCGATACGATTTACTCCATACCAGTGCTCCAGTTCTACATAGAAGGATGGATTAGCGAGAATAAAATCAACTTCTCCATTTTTAACAGAAGCGTAAATCTGTTTATGATCAAGCGGTATAATTACAAAAGTCCTGTTCGGAATTCTGTCTGATAAATATTGGGCAGTAGGCGACCACTTTTCCAGGCACTGTTCAGCTCCTCTTATGGCCAGAACACCAATTTTTGCTATATGTTCTTCTCCCCAGGAGGTGCCTGTAATTAACCCTGTAATTAATAAGGTAAATAGAAATATCCTGAGTCTATTGATCATTGGGGGCTGCCTTGTATTTACAGGTTAATACTTTTTCAGGTGGTTAAGAACGGTGAAGGAATATAAACTGAAGTAAACTGAACCTGGAGTGCCTAAAGTAATGGTTTAAGGAATTTCTTGACTTTAGGCACGTGAATGTACTTCAGAATTTCATCATTTTTGTAATCTGAGCCTATATTTGAGATTTGGGCAAATTCGACCCAAATCTGTGCGTTTACTCTGACCTAACTCTATGCGCCTGCTTGTGTAAAGTAATTCGTCCACGTTTCTTACGTATTATTTTTTATTTATTTCTTCTATAATTTTCTTCGATATCTGCGCAGGGACTTCATCATAATGTGATAATTCCATTGAAAATGTTCCACGACCGCCTGTCATGGAATTAAGATCCGGCGCATAGGTTAAAAATTCGGCCATAGGTACGTGGGCATTTATGACCTGATTTTTACCTTTGGTATCCATTCCCAGTACCCTGCCTCGTCTGCTGTTCAAATCGCCCATAATATCGCCCATAAATTCATCGGGAGTAATTATTGAAACCTTCATTACAGGTTCCAGAAGAACCGGCTTTGCCTCTTCGATGGCCTTTTTAAATGCAAGAGAACCTGCAATCTTAAAAGCCATTTCAGAAGGATCTACAGCATGATATGAACCATCATCAAGGGTAACTTTAAAATCAACACAAGGGAATCCGGCAAGGATTCCCTTGTTACAGGCTTCCAGTATTCCTTTTTCCACAGCAGGAATGTAAGTTTTAGGTATTGAGCCACCAACGATAGCATTAATAAATTCAAATCCCTTGCTTCGTTCTAAAGGTTCCATCTGAATCCAGCAGTCGCCATACTGACCATGTCCGCCTGACTGTTTTTTGTGTTTTCCCTGAACACGCACCTTTTTTTTGATTGTTTCTTTATAGGGAACCTTTGGAATGTTTAAGAGGACTTCCACACCGAACTTTCTTTTAAGTTTTTCAATAGTGGCCTCAATATGGACCTGGCCCCTTCCGGATAAGAGGATTTCCTTTGTTTCAGAATTTCTGTCAAGTTTTAAAGCCCTGTCTTCCTCTAACAGTTTTGAAAGAGAAATAAAAACTTTATCTGCATCTCCTTTTGTCCTGGATTTAAGAGAAAACGAAATAAGTGTTGGAAGTGGTTCCACACATTTGAATTTCACTTGATCACTTTCACTGCAAAGCGTATCCCCTGTAGTAGTATCTTTAAGTTTGGCTACGGCAACAATAGTGCCAGGGCCTGCTTCGTTAATTGATTTCTGTTCTTTGCCTGTAATCATTAAAAGCTGGTTGAATCTTTCTTTCGAGTCTTTGTTTGAATTATAGAAAGTGCCATCTGCTCCCAGCGAACCTGAAACAATTCTGAATATTGTAAGACGTCCGGCATATGGATCCGCTACTGTTTTAACTACAAATGCGGAAAAAGGTGCGTCCGGATCCGGATAACATTTTATTTCATTTTCGCCCGACGGATCAGTGCCGATTATTGGACCCCTGTCAAGTGGGGAAGGCATACAATTGACAATAAAATCCGAAACAAGATCCATACCTATATTTTTTGTTGCAGAACCACAGAGCACAGGCGCAAATGCCCTTGATAAAATTCCCTTTCTTAAAGCCGCCTCAATATCATCATTAGACAAGGTTTCGCCTTCAAGATACCTTTCGAGAAGTTCATCATCAGTCTCAGCAATATTTTCGACAAGCGCTTCATGTTCACTCTCTACCAACTCCTGCATATCTGATGGTATATCAATCTCTTTTGCCTTGCCTTCACTATCATATGTATAAGCTTTCATCCTGACAAGATCTACAACTCCCTTAAATTCTGATTCAGAGCCTATTGGAAGTTGAAGAATAATCGGTTTTGGTTCAAAAGTATCTACAGCATCTTTAAAAGTGCGAAAAAAATCCGCCCGTTCCCTGTCCAGTTTATTTATGAAAATAACACAAGGCAAATCTAATTCACCGGCAAAATCCCATGCCATTTCGGTCTGAACTTTCAAACCATCAGCACCATCTATAACAACAACCACACCATCAGCGGCCTGTATACAGATCCTGCTATCCGAGAAAAAGTTCTGATCACCAGGCGTATCAATTATACTGACTTTTTGTTTCTTCCAGTCGTATTGATGAAATCCACTGCTTAAACTCATTGTTCGTTTAAGCTCTTCCGGCTCAAAGTCCATCGCGGTATTACCATCTTCAACACGTCCTATTCGTGTGATAACTCCAGCATTATACAGCAGAACTTCCGCCAGCGAAGTTTTTCCGGCGCCTCCATGGGCAACGAGAGCAATGTTTCTTAATTGTTTAACCATTTCACTCATTTAAACTCCTCTCTGATTGAATTATTTGAATTAAACAAAAAAATACTTTTCATACTTTTTATATGTTCAGCCCGGATAAATCAAGATTTAAAAAAACGTAACGGTATTCTCGGCGAAACTGCAGATCGGGAACGTGGACAAAACCTTTTTTAACGACATGA
>DAOURZ010000067.1 GCA_030627475.1 Deltaproteobacteria bacterium
AGCCATAATCTGACATTGTTCCTGATTGATATGGGATTTAAGGATGTTAGGGCGCTGGTAAACGGTTGGTCGCTCTGGCAAAAAAGTAGTCTACCGGTTGAAAAACATGAGGCGCTTTAATTATAAGGATAAAAAGCAAAGATGAAGAAAGCAATCTGTAATTTCCATCCTGTTTTATTCCTTTTTTCCAGGTTGATATTGGGAGGTGTTTTTATTTATGCCTGTTTTGATAAAATTCTCCACACTGTAGCTTTTTCTAAAGCGGTCTACAATTACCAGATATTGCCTGATGTGTTTATAAATCTAACAGCTATTGTGCTGCCATGGCTGGAGCTTGTTTTGGGCGTTATTCTCATTATTGGCATCTGGATGCCTGGAGCAGTTGTAATAAGCAACATTCTTTTAATGACGTTTTTGGGAGCTTCGCTGTTTAATCTGGCGCGAGGACTGGATATCAATTGCGGGTGTTTTTCTATCTTGGCAATGGAAAGTTCGACTAATATTTGGACTGCTTTGCGGGATGTATCGTTTTTAGCCTTGGCGACATATCTCCTGTTTATAATTTATTTTTCAAAAAATTGTGATGTGTTGAAGCCGACAGATGATAAATAAGGAACTGCAACTTGCTAATGACTTTGTTCAGTACACTAACTGCAATATTTTTTTGACAGGTAAAGCAGGCACCGGCAAAACAACCTTTCTCCATAATATTCGAAATAACATGGCAAAGCGGATGATTATTACCGCTCCAACCGGTGTTGCGGCTATCAACGCCGGCGGGGTAACACTTCATTCTTTTTTTCAACTGCCATTTGGCCCATTTGTGCCTGGCAGCGAGACATATGAACGCAATAAGCAGCGCCAGTTCAGATTCAGCAAAGAAAAAAAACGGATTATACAAAGCCTTGATTTGCTGGTGATTGATGAAATAAGTATGGTAAGAGCCGATTTACTCGACGCTGTGGATGCTGTATTGCGTCGCTATCGCCGTAATAATTTGCCATTTGGCGGGGTGCAACTGCTTGTAATCGGCGATCTGCATCAGCTTTCTCCGGTTGCAAAGCAAGATGAATGGTGCCTTTTGCAGCAACATTATGAGTCGATTTATTTTTTCAGCAGCAAGGCACTTGGTCTTACAGAACTGCTAACCATTGAACTGAAGCATATTTATCGTCAGTCAGATGTCCATTTTATCAAGCTCCTGAATCAAGTACGTGATAACAGGCTTGATGAATCATCCATAGCAGATCTTAATCAGCGTTACATTCAGGGCTTTACACCGGACGAAGATCAGGGCTATATTACTCTGACCACTCACAATCGCAACGCAGAATCCATCAATCAGACCAGACTTCAGTCCCTGTCCAAAAAGAAACATTGTTTCAAATCTGAAATTTCCGGAGATTTTCCTGAACATATTTACCCGACCCAAGCCACTCTTCTGCTTAAAGAGGAAGCACAAGTGATGTTTGTACGCAATGATCCTTCTCCTGAAAAACTTTATTACAATGGTAAAATCGGCAAAATAACCAAAATTTCGAGCGAAAGCATCAGAGTTATCTGTCCCGGCGACAAACAGGAAATCGTGGTTGAACCAATCATTTGGGAAAATATCAAATACACAGTAAACGAAAAAAATAAGGAAATCGAAGAAGATGTAATAGGTAAATTCAAGCAATACCCCCTGAAACTTGCATGGGCTATCACCATTCACAAGAGTCAGGGACTGACTTTTGAAAAAGCCATTATTGATGCCAAAGCAGCTTTTGCTCATGGTCAGGTTTACGTAGCCTTAAGCCGTTGTAAAACTATAGAGGGCATGGTGCTGAGTTCTCCCATCTCATCTCGGGGAGTGGGAACGGATGAAGCAATAATGTGCTTTGACGAAAACGCTTACCGGAACCCGCCGTCCGAAAGTCGGCTTCAGGCTGCCAAAATCAGCTACCAGCAGCAGCTTTTGCTTGATTGTTTTGATTTTTCACTGTTGCGCAATAATTTCAACTATCTTGTTCGGCTTTTGGTGAGCAATGACAGAGTAGTCCGGATTTCAGGAATTGAAAATATCCGCGGACTGGAGAAAATATCCACAAAAGATATTTTTGTTGTCAGTGAAAATTTTAAGCAGCAATTACGCACAATTTTTACGGATGAAGGTTTGCCAGAGTCAGATGCAGTTATTCTGGAACGAATCGGCAAAGCGTCTATATGGTTTAAGGAAAAGTTTGCCGCAATTTTTGAGGAATCAGTGCCAAAATTGCACGTAGAAACAGACAATACCGAACTTCGAAGAAAAATTGACAATGCCCTGAGTAATCTCAAAAAAGAAATTGCCGTAAAGGTAGCTGGAATAAAGTGCTGTGAAAAAGGATTTTCACCATCAAGTTTCCTGCGCACTGTTTCAGCCGCTGAAATTGACTTTACCCCTGAAAAAGGAAAAAAGCGCCGCCCCCCGGCCTACACCGAATCGGACATTGCTCATCCGGAGCTGTTCCGGATCCTGAAGGACTGGCGTTCCCGAAAGGCCAAAAAGGAAGAAGTCGCCCATTTTCAGGTTTTACATCAACGTATATTGATCCGGATTGTGGTATGCCTACCTGACAATATTGCTGATCTAAAGAAAATAAATGGAGTCGGCAAGAGAACCATTGAGAAATACGGCGAAGAACTTGTGGAATTGGTTTTGGCCTATCGCAAAAAACACAAAATAGAGAAGGTCGTACTACCGGAACTTAAAAAATTCCCAAAGGAAAGTACAACGGGAAAAAAAGAGGCTCAGAATTCCGACACGAAACAAACAAGTTTAGATATGTTCAATAAAGGATTAACTATTGCCCGGATTGCACAAACAAGAGGCCTGGTACAATCTACCATTGAAGGACATCTGAGTTTTTTTGTGGAAAAAGGCAAGTTAGATATCAACAAGCTGCTTTCATCTGAAAAACAACAGGCCATTGAAAAAGAACTTGCTATTGATCACAACGATTCCCTCAGTGAAGTAAAAATTGCTCTGGGAGATACCTGCTCCTATGGCGAAATCAAAATGATGCTGGCTTGCCGGAAATACCTGGAAGGTACTCTGTGAAAGTAGCGTGGCAGGAGGAAAGATGGGACCATCGAAAAACAAAATCAAACAGATGGTAAGGGAAAGGTATGCAAGTATCGTTCAACCCGACAAGTATCGCTGTTGCGGTGATTCATCAAATTTTGTAAACATATTAGATTTGGGTAGAAAACTTGATTATACAAATGATGAACTCGCCATTGGCCTGGGAGATGCTAACCTTGGTCTCGGATGTGGAAACCCCTTGACCATTGCGGATCTGAAACCGGGAGAAACCGTGCTTGACTTAGGGAGCGGAGCCGGTTTTGACGCATTTCTGGCAGCAAAAAGCGTTGGAAAAGAGGGAAAGGTTATCGGCGTTGATATGACGCAGGAAATGATAAAAAAGGCAAAAAAGAATGCAGATAAAATGGGTATAGGCAATGTCGAATTTCGATTGGGAGAGATAGAAAAATTGCCTGTTTTTGATAATTCAATTGATGTGGTTCTGTCAAACTGTGTCATAAATCTTTCACCAGATAAAAGAGCTGTTTTTGGAGAGCTTTTCAGAGTGTTGAAGCCTGGCGGGCGGATCAGTATATCGGATGTTTTGCGTGCAGGAAAAATCCCAAAAAAAATTATGGATGATCCAAAAGCTTATACAGGCTGAGTATCGGGGGCTATCTTGCCAGATGAGGTGAGACAGATTTTAAATAGGCTTGGTTTTGAATCTATAACTATAACAAAAAAGAATAACAGCGAACAAATAATCAGGAGCTGGAATCTCGGAGAGGGAACAGAATTCATGGTATTTTCTGCATATATACAAGCCAACAAACCATAAAATTAATGGACATTGACAATAAGCGGCGCAATCGAGCATGTCTGAGTACTTGAAGGGGAACTTTATGAAAAACGTAATAATGAGCCTGGTAATAGGATTGATCGTCTTTGAGTTTATTGAGCATGTGATTTTCCCTCTGTTCTGGTTTATCAAAAACCGAAAGTAAAGATCAATCTATGGCGTAACAGGCATGCCGGGAAAAACAGCCGAAGTAAAACAGTGGCAAGCAAGCGAAGGACGGGTTTTAATTAACGGAGAACTGTGGAGGGCTGTAAGTGATGTTTCTCTATCGACTGGTGATAAAACAATTATTCAAAATGTGGAAGGGCTAACATTAAGAGTGAAGCCTTTCACAAGATGTCTTTGAGAACCACAAGCAAATTTTTAAGAAAAAATACAAACAATATTCCAAAGAACGTCCTCCGATATCCACCCCGAAAATTACTGAATTTCCCCGTAGGGTTTGCACAAAAATAAGTTCGCAATTTTAAGTATTGAGGCACCCGTCTGACAAGGCGCGTAAGGAATATCAGGATATTCCTATCTTTCGCAACGCAGTCAGGCGGGATGCATCGGAGCTCTTAATATAGACAACCAAATCATCGGAAAAAGCTTTTCAGAAAACCGGGAAATATTTATAGAAACAAAGTCCGGGATTTTTAAAATCACAGAATAATTGATGGATTCCCTATGGATTTTCTTATGTTAACGGTTTTCTTGCCAAAGTAAATAATGTGTTACGCTGTGTATGATTTGATACCAATTTTTATGTGGCACAAGTATTGCTTATTTTCTAAAGCAAGTACGCACGTTTCTGAAAAAAGTAAACTCTGGGTAACCAGGGGACACAAAGCCACGGGTCCGCAATGGAGTGGATAGCCGGGTTGCCTGAAAGACAAAGTTCACCCCGTTTTTTGGTGGCTTGTTTGCAGGCGAAAACACCAAACAACCAAAAAATGGAGGTGGATGATGAAAAAAAGAAATTTATTTGTTCAAAGTTTTGTATTTACGATTTCTTTTATTATGGTCATTTGTTTTGCTGTGGCAAACATGGCATGGGCCGGCAATGAAAATAAACACCATATGCAGGGCGAGCTGCTCATCAGGTCAAAGGCAGGGATCTCAAAGGATAAAATGCGAGGGATACTCGCAAGGCATGGAGCTGTCACTGCGGGAGAAATAAACCAAATCAGGGTAAAACTAATCAGGGTTCCGGCTCACGCTCTTGAAAAAGTCAAAATCGCTCTTGAGAAAAATCAGAACATCAGCTTTGTGGAGTACAATTTTATTGCACAAGGTTCTGCCGAACCAAATGATGTGCAATACCAGTCTCAATGGCATTTGCCAAAAATTTCAGCCCCGGATGGATGGGATATGTGTACCGGATCTGACATGGCTCCTATTGCCATCATAGACTCAGGGATTGACCCAACACATCCGGATCTTTCCGACAAACTTCTTTCCGGTTATAATTTTCTTGAAAACAATACCGACACCCATGATGTCCGCGGACATGGTACGGCAGTGGCAGGAGCAGCAGCAGCTATATCGAATAACGTTACAGGAATTGCAGGAGTTGCCTGGGAAAATCCGATCATGCCACTGGTTGTGTTAAACGCAGACGATTGGGCCTCATATTATGATATTGCCAGGGCAATAACTTACGCTGCAGACCACGGCATTCGAGTTGTAAACATAAGCTTAGGTGGTTCAAGCAGTTCATCAACCATGCAAAATGCAATAAATTACGCATGGAACAAAGGAACTCTTATTTTTGCCAGTGCCGGGAACTATGCTACAAACACGCCTTGCTATCCGGCTGCCTGCGAGTATGTGGTGGCTGTTTCGGCAACCACTTCAAGTGACACACTCGCAAGTTTTTCAAACTATGGGGCATGGATTGACATAGCAGCGCCTGGTGCGTCGATTCTTACAACCAATCGAGGCGGCGGTTACGGCTACTGGAATGGAACATCTTTTTCTTCTCCTATCGCAGCAGGTCTTGCCGGGCTTATTATATCAATAAATCCTGATTTAACGAATGCTCAGGTTGCGAAAATTATTACGCAAACTGCTGATGACCTTGGAGACCCGGGTTTTGACAGCTATTACGGCTATGGCAGAGTCAATGTTCATGCCAGTCTTATTGCTGCAACAGGAACAGCACCGGAACCGGAACCGGAACCGGATATAACAGATCCTTTGGTATCAATCGTATCTCCGGTAGAAGGCTCAACAGTAAGCGGTTCAGTCAGGATAAATATTTCAGCTACGGACAATGTTGGGATTAAAACCGTTGAACTCTATATCGACGGGGCGCTTTTTGGAACAAGTACCACCGCTCCTTACTATTTTTACTGTGATACAAATGAGTTTCTTGATGGATATTACGAACTTCTGGCGATCGGTTACGATATTTCAGGAAATATCGGATATTCAAATTCCGTTACGGTTTATGTGCATAACCAACAGGAACAAGACATTACCCCACCGGTAGTCTCAATTATATCACCGGCTGATGGCGCTCATCTTTCTAAATTGGTAAAAATAACCGTGTTGGCCTCAGATAATATAGGCGTTACCAGAATGCAGCTTTATGTTGATGGAGTACTTAGGGTTAATAAGCTGGCAAGCACAATTAGCTGGCCATGGAATATAAAGAAGGAATCCAGTGGAGAGCATATCATCTCATCAAAGGCATATGATGCTGCTGGAAATGTCGAAACAGATTCAATAACGATTTATAAATAAAAAACCATTACAAAAAAAAGGAGCAGGAAATTCCTGCTCCTTTTTTTACAACAAACTTACTATTCAAAATCAACTCCATGTTTTCCCTCCATTTTCCCGTATTGTATCCGGCGGATTATTGTTATCAATAGAAATTTCAGAACAACTTACTACTGTCCAATTACAACGTTTACAAAAACGTAATCTACTCTGCAATATTTGTAACTGGAATCCATTTTGGGTTTTTTAAGGCATGGGCAGGATAGTTAGGAACGTGGACGAAGAGAAACAAGAGATAATCAAAATTTGCAATGGTAAAGAGGATATGAACCTTCCACCGTCCCAAATAGTTCCTGCGCTTGCAGACCAAGGATTTACTGCAACAGGCCCTAATCAAGTGTGGACATGGGACATAACATATTTGCCAATTTTATTGGAAGGGGTAACCGGAGAAGATATTGTCCTTCATTCAGATAATGGCT
>DAOURZ010000466.1 GCA_030627475.1 Deltaproteobacteria bacterium
TCTAAGCCAGCCTGAGTTGGCAAGGTAAGTCCTAACACGGGTGTAATTAAAAGTGTGGGCAAAAGCTATCAAACGTTGATTTTAAAAAAAAAGATTGTTTAAACCATAATAGCAGTAGACAAAACGAACTATTCGAAGTAGACGATAATGGGAAATCACAATAATCAACAAGGAGTTTCCCATGGAAAACAAAAAATCACCATTAGAAGAAAGACTTAAAACACACCCTGAACTGCGTCAACGTGTTGAAGCAATGCTTGATATTGTAGAAGATGCAAAAGGGGATTTGGACAAGGCAAATGCAGCGGAAGAACGAGTTATAGTAGAGTTGCAACAAATGGGAAAAGAGATAATAACGTATTGGGCTAAAGAAAAAGAAGCTAAAAAAACGGAAGAATACCTGGAAACTAATTCGAACATAAAAAAGAAAAACAAAGGTAAAAAAAAATTTATTGGCATACAACATTCGGGGAAATAAGCATTAACGAATCTCAATTCTCCGAAAATAACGTCCTCGACAGACCTTTTTCTTATTCCGCAGATATTAAATGTCGAGGATACTCTATGCCTTTACAAAGAAGAATGACCGATTTTGGAGCAGACGATTCATTTGTCAAAGCTTCGGCAAAAATGGAAGAACACTATGGTATAACTGTACCTGTCAGTGCAATAAGAACAACAACGGAAAACCATGCAGAATTTATAAAAAAAACAATTCACCTAGAAACGACGATTCCTTTAAAGGATGGCAACGATTGTATTATTGCCGAAACAGATGGAACAATGATCCCCATAGTTGATTGCAACAGGAAAATTAATAAAATCAATGAGGATAGTCGGAAAAACAGAGAAACCTTTTGGAAAGAAGGCCGATTATGTCTTGCATATTCACAAGGGTCAACGGCACCATTTTTCAGTGCAACAATGGGCAAACCCGATGAAGCTGGCGATCATCTCATTCATTCGGCCATTAATGGCGGTTTAGGTAGTAACAGTACTGTTCATTGTGTTGGGGACGGAGCAAAATGGATTGCCAATCAGGTACATAGAGTATTTGACAAACAAGGATCGTACCTTATTGATTTCTTTCATTTATGTGAATATCTGTCCCCTGCCTCTGAAAAAT
Organism: Deltaproteobacteria bacterium; assembly: GCA_030627475.1. Classification (GTDB taxonomy): domain Bacteria; phylum Desulfobacterota; class Desulfobacteria; order Desulfobacterales; family ETH-SRB1; genus B13-G4. Next base: position 1,127 of record DAOURZ010000466.1, read on the forward strand.
GTGGTCAAGACAATTCACAGTACGAAGAATATAAAAAAATGATTAAAGGTGGCAGTATCGACGAGGTTGTTAAACAATTAAGAGAAAATATCGAACCTGACGAAGTTGCAGATGACAAAGCGCCTGTAAGAAAATTCATTCGATATGTAGAAAATCGTCCGGGACAATTTGGTTACCAAACTGCAATAAAAAACGATTTACCTATTGGTTCAGGTCAAATTGAGAGTGCTCATCGATATGTAATCCAATCAAGATTAAAGCTTACAGGAGCTTGGTGGAGAAAAGATATCGCTGAAAACATGTTGGCTTTGAGAACACTGAGAGCAAATAATCTGTGGAACGAATATTGGGCAGATGACTTTATAAGCCAGGCGGCTTGATGCCCACACTTTAAATTACACCCTGTGAAAATAGAAATGAACAATTTGAAAATATCAATTCGATCCGAGAAGAGTATTTGCAAA
>DAOURZ010000318.1 GCA_030627475.1 Deltaproteobacteria bacterium
TGAACATACATTAAAGCGCACGCATAAATTCAGGTTTTAGTGAAATTTTGCCCGAAAGAGCCTTGTTAATAAGTTGTATGGTTGCATTTTTATCTTTCGGCAGTCTTGCCTTAATCGGCAGGTAATTTGAAGCATGATTCGCATAAAAAAGGCCTTTTGAAAGACTGGTATTCGCAAACATTATTTTTAATTCTTCCAGCAATTCGTAAGGCCCGGGAAGCAAAAACCTGCCGGATTCATAATCGTTATACATGGGAGTTCCGGGAATAAGCATAAGGCTCAATGCTCCCACATGTTCGGGATTAATTGATGACAGCACTCTGCCTGTTTCTTCGGCGTGGATTTTTGAACGTTTTCTGCCGGCTATCCCCATTAACACTGTAATAGAAAGTTTGATTCCTGCTTTTTTTGCTTTTTTACCCATTTGAATCATACCTTTTGACGTTACTCCCTTATTGATTTTTTTCAGAGTAACGTCGTCACCGGTTTCAAGACCCATGTACACCATACTCAAACCTTGAGCTTTAAGCTCTTTAAGTTCTTCAAGGGTTTTCATTTTCAAACTTTTGGCATTAGCATAAGTACCGATTCGCGTTATCCAGGGAAGCTGTGTCTTTATTTCTACAAGTATTTTCAACAATTTTTTCTGGGGAACAATTAATGCATCACCATCGCAGAGAAAAACACGGCGTTGACGTTTGCAGTAATTTGCTGCAAAAGCTAAATCCTCCATAATTATTTCATCGGATTTTATGGAAAACAGTTTTTCTTTATATGCTCCACAAAAGGTACACTTGTTGTGTGAACATCCGACAGTAATCTGGAACAATATACTGTTCGCCTCGCTTGGAGGCCTTATAATATTTCCTTCGTAATGCATTTGTATAAAAAATTATAAAATTGATGCTTTCAATATAGGAGAACCCTAAATCAAAAGCTATTTCTCGAATAAAAATCTGCAAATTACAGGTTGTATTTTTTAGAAGTTTTCAAACACTTCTTTTGCCGCTTCTATCGTTTTATCAATATGTTCGGCTTCATGTGCTGCCGAAACAAAAAGCGCTTCAAATTGAGAAGGAGCAAGGTAAATTCCTTTTTCCAGCATACCCTTGTAATAGGCTGAAAACATATCAAGGTTACAAGTTTTTGCATCTTCAAAATTTTTAACATCTCTATCCGTAAAAAAAAGACCGGCCATTGAGCCTGCCCTGTCAATGCTGACCTTTACTCCTGCCTTTTCCGCAACTTTCTTAAGGCCGGTAGCAAGAAAATCGGCCTTTTGATCAAGCGCTTCATAGAACCCAGGCTTCTTTAGTTGCATAAGCGTTGCAATGCCTGCTGCCATAGCAACCGGATTTCCTGACAAAGTACCTGCCTGATATACCGGCCCCTGTGGCGCAATATGTTCCATGATTTCACGTTTGCCTCCATAAGCGCCAACCGGTAATCCTCCTCCTATAATTTTACCGAGACATGTGATATCAGGCAATATTCCATACAAAGACTGAGCGCCGCCATATGCAACTCTGAATCCCGTCATAACTTCGTCAAATATCAGTAAACTGCCGCTCTTTTCAGTAACTTCCCTTAAAGTCTTCAGAAAACCCTCAACAGGTCTTACCAGCCCCATATTTCCTGCAACCGGCTCAACTATTATACAGGCAATTTTATCTCCCTGCTCATTCATAACCTTTTTTATACTATCTATATCATTATAGGGCAGCGAAAGAGTATGAGCTACAAAAGATTCAGGCACTCCGGGACTTCCTGGAATACCTAATGTGGCAACGCCTGATCCTGCCGCAACAAGAAGAGTGTCTGCATGACCGTGATAACATCCATCAAATTTAATTATAGTGTCACGACCCGTTACCCCCCTGGCAAGCCTTATGGCGCTCATTGCAGCTTCTGTGCCGGAATTGACCATACGAACCATTTCTATGGACGGTACGGCCTCTATAATTATTTCAGCAATCCTGATTTCAAGATCAGTTGGCGCTCCAAAACTTGTACCGCGATTTAAAACAGCCGCAATAGCCTTAATGACCGATGAATGCCTGTGCCCAAGTATCATTGGACCCCACGAGCCAATGTAGTCTATGAAACCATTGCCATCTGCATCATAAATCATACATCCTTCTGCATGATCAATAAATACAGGTTCAGCTTCTACGGACTTGCAGGCACGTACCGGACTGTTAACACCACCGGGAATTACATTAACAGCCATGCTGAAAAGCTTGTTGGAATTTTCATGATTCATTATTAAGCATCCTTTCTTTACTTTTGAAAATTTGTACCATACCCCTACAGTTATTTAACTGCCCAATACCAAAACTTACCAGATAACAAAACTCAAGTAATCGGGAATGTGGACAAAACAACTTACTCAGTCAGGCACACAGATTTGAGAAAGTTAATTCGTCCACGTTCCTTATATATATAAAAATACTTTTTTGAAATTTATATAAAA
>DAOURZ010000269.1 GCA_030627475.1 Deltaproteobacteria bacterium
GCAATTTTAAGTGTTGAGGCGCCCGTCTGACAAGGCGCGGAAGTGCAGGGATATCAGGATATTCCGAACTTCCGCAACGCAGACAGGCGGGATGTATCCACGTTCCTTATTGGATTGCAAATTTCCCGGATTTTCTATCTTTTCAGATCATTCAAAAACTCAGAACCGTGCCTGAGCGGAGTTTTCGTTCAGGCACTATCTGCCTTTTATATTGCCGTAAACACTTATTTTAATTTTTGGACGTATTTTACTATCGGTTTCCAGATAGATTGTGTCGAAAAAACGGCTTTTTTCATTTTTCAGATTTGTTACGATTAACAAGTATTCTGATACGTTTGATGATTTTATGACTTTCTCTATTTTGCAGCTTATGTTTTTACCTTTTTGGATTTTTGTTCCAATTATTTTAAAAGGATATTTTTTTTCAGGAATTATTTTAATGGATTGTTTTATATGTTCTCCGGCATAACCCGTGAGAATTACACTCTTGGGTGTAATAGTTACAAATTTATCAACTTTACCCTGAATAATAAAATTTAATTTCGGATGCTTTTTGTCATTAGTATGGATAACTATATTTTTTTTGAGTTCTCTTCCACCATATCCATTTGAATTAACTTTAATATTTATTTTGCCCTCGCTGCCCGGAGGGATAAGTCCCGTAAAAGAGACCGCTGTACACCCTCAGCCGGTTCTTACTTTTTCAATATTAAGAGGAGCTGTTCCTTTGTTTTGAATAATAAAAGAATGGTTTATTGCAGTACCTTCAATAACCGGCTCAAATTTATAATTATTTACCGGCAACCAGGCCGAAGGATATGTATTAACATTATCTTCGGCTTTTAAAGATATATTAAAATTTGAAAAAAGAAAAAATAAGAGAAAAAAGAAAAACAGGTTTTTAATCTTCATCTTTAAAACTCCTTATTACCCCAGGTTCGTTGATTTTTTTAACTCTACCCTTTGTATCTCCGAGGTATCGGTATCAAAAAAACAGAATCCCGGATAGCCGTCTTTTCCCATAATCTCACCTGGATTTAAAATTATGGTTTGACCTGTGTTCTTTATAATATGTGTATGAGAATGTCCATAGCAGACCAGTTTATATTTGTTGGTTGCTGCAAGGGCTTCACCTGTTATATTATGATGGACAAATCCAATATCAAATCCATTTATATTAATATGGCCTATTGGGCTGTAAAACTTGATATTTGTGAAACTCGTTAGAGAAAACTTTGTTAGAAGGTGCTGATCTCCATCATTGTTGCCGAAAACTCCGTGGACAGAGATATCTGCTTTATTGAGTTCTTTCAGCATAAATGGAGCGATAAAATCTCCACAGTGAATAATCATATCGGCATTTTTTTCTTTGATAATTGCCAGGGCATTGCGCAACATCCAGATGTTATCATGGCTGTCACTCATTACTGCTATAATCATAATTTCCTCTGTGAGACCTCTGAAAAACGCTCTTTTTTGCCCGGCTTTTGCAAAATACTCAATTTATTTCTTCGATTAAAATCTTTGTCATACTTGTACCTGAACATTTTTCAAAGGTCTATTTTTTACATCATAAAAAAAGGATCCATATCAACAACAATTTTAATCTTGTGTTTGTAAAATTTTGATGAGTTTTTAAACATCATTAAATGAATCAAGCTGTGAAGTTCTCTTACACTCAGACTTTTTAAAAGAATTTGCCATCTATACTGTTTTGCTATTTTGTGCAGGGGAGCTTCAATGGGTCCTAACACTTCTATCGTTTTTATAAAAGATTTATTACTTTTTTTCAAGCTATTGCAAAGATTCCCCACTGCAAGAGCATGCTGCCTTGTTTTTGCCTTGTCATTCCCGGAAATTTTAATCTGTACCATCCTTGAAAATGGTGGATATTTCAGGCTCTTTCTAAAATGTATTTCTTTATTGTAAAATGCTTTAAAGTTTTGAATTTTTGCAGATAAAATGCTGAAATGTTCCGGATTGTAAGTTTGCAATATCGCTCTGCCGGATACATTCCCCCTGCCACCTCTTCCTGATACCTGAGTTAGAAGCTGAAACGTTCGTTCTCCTGCACGAAAATCCGGCAGGCTCAAAGAAAGATCGGCACAAATTATGCCGACCAGGGTAATATTTGGAAAGTCATGGCCCTTTGCTATCATCTGGGTTCCGATAAGTATATCTATTGAATTATTTTTCATGCCTTTAAGAAGTTTCAAGACAGAACCCTTACGGGTGGTGGTATCACGATCCATTCTCGCTGTTTTTGCATCAGGAAAAAGCGACTTGACTGCGGCCTCAAGTTTTTCTGTGCCAAGTCCTAATAATAAGATACCGGCAGATCCGCAGGCAGGACAATTTGAAATGGATGCCGATGTAAAACCACAGTAATGGCACTTGTATGCATTGGCGTGCTTGTGAAAAGTAAGAGAAATATCACAATTCCTGCACTTGATAGCTTTGCCGCAGGATGAACAAACCGGCGAACTCGCAAAACCTCGTCTGTTCAGAAACAACAAAATCTGTTCCTTACGTTTCAGAGTTTCTTTCATGGCCTCGTAAAGCTCCGATGAAATAAACTTTTTAATTCCTCTGCAATCTCTGTTTTTGCGCAGATCAATTATGGTAACTTCGGGCAAAGGTCTTTTTTCAATACGTTTTTTCAGAGTCAATTCAGTAAATTTATTTATCGTAACATTATAGTATGACTGAATCGAAGGTGTGGCAGATCCCAGTAATGCAACGCAATTATTTAACTTTGCTCTAACAACAGCAATATCTCTTGCATTATAACGGAGGCTGCTTGCCTGCTTGTAAGAAGTATCGTGTTCCTCATCTACAATAATTATTCCGATATTATCGAAAGGTGCAAAAATAGCTGATCTTGCACCTATAGCTATAGTTGCTTCTCCTGAAACTATGCGCATCCACTGGTCATAGCGTTCACCTGATGAAAGCCCGCTGTGAAGCACTGCAATACACTCTCCAAAGCGCGCTCTAAACCGCCTTTCCATCTGTGATATA
>DAOURZ010000033.1 GCA_030627475.1 Deltaproteobacteria bacterium
ATGAGATTTCGGATGCTGTCAGTGGTCAAATATTGGAGTCGAAAAAACGGGATGTAGCAAATGCCATTGAATCTCGAACCGGAATGGATTTTGATCGTTTCACTCGATCCATGCTGCTTGCCCAGGGAGGATTTGCGGCATTTCTTCAGGCAGCGCCGGATGAAAGAGCTCCAATTCTTGAACAGATCACCGGCACGGAGATTTACAGTGAAATTTCAAAACGTGTTCACAACCGTCAGCGTGACGAACATGGGAAACTTGAATTATTGCAAGCGGAAATTACCGGTATAGTTATTCTGAGAGATGAAGACGAGGCGACATTAAATCAGGAACTTTTCTGTAAGCAAAAGATTGAAAAAGAACTTGGCTTTGAAAATGATGCGCTGGGAAAATCCATTCTATGGCTTACCGGAATTGATGCGATAGAAAGCGAGCTTTCTGAAATAGATAAAGAATTAGATGCCCTGTCGAATAATTTGAAGGCATTTGAGATTGACAGGGCAAGATTGCAGAAGGCTCTTAAAGCCGCAGAATTAGACATTGAATTTATTGCTCTGTCATCGAAAAGGCAGCAACAAAAGCTTGAGCTTGAGACTTTGAAAAAATCAGAAACTCAGCTTCCTGATCAAGAAAAAAAGCTGGGATTAAAAGAAACAGATTTGCAAAATGCTGAAGAAGCTGTAATTAGAGTCAAAGGCAAACAAAAAAGCGAACTTGAATTGATTAAAAAAGTCCGGGCGTTTGATCTTCGTATTTCGGAGAAACAGTTTGCTTTAAAAACGGCTGAATCCGATTTCCGAAAAATTAAAACAGAACTTTCCGGAAACAAAAACCGCCGACAAAAAATTAAATTCAATCAAAATACTGCCGACAAAGAACTTTCCATAGTTAACGATTATTTGTCGGCAAATGCTCATGATGCGGCGCTGATTACTGAACTGACAGGAATAAATGAGCAGATCAAAAACCTTGGTGCAGCAGGAACAAATATTTCAGGAATAAAGGCCCAGGTTTCAAAACTAAAAAAAGAGTCAAAAATAAATGCAGTCTTGCATTTGAAGCAACAGGCATTATGCAGTAGCTTCAAAGAAAAGCATGATATCGCAAAAAAACAGGTGTCCCAAACAAAGTGCTCCATTTCAGAACTCTTGGGTGATCGCCTGCTTCGGGAGTACATGGCCGAACATAACGGTCTTTTGCGTGAAATGGCCTGCCTGAGAAAGATCGCAAGCCTTGAAGATGAACGTTCAAAATTGGAGGATGACAAGCCATGCCCTTTATGCGGATCTCTGCGCCACCCCTTTGCTGAAGGTAATGTTCCTGAAATTGATGAGACAGAGAAAAAAATCAACGAACTGTCCGGCCTGATCAGGAAAACAGAACATCTGGAAAGAGGGCTGAAAAAACATGAATCCAAAGAAAATCAAGCGGCTTTAACGTTAACTGAAGCAGAAAAACAGCTTGTTCAGACTCAGTACAAGAAAAATGAATCTCAGTCAAATGTCCTGCGCTCTGAAAAAGAATTACAATCGGCCGCGGGAAAGTATGCTGAATTAAAAAGTAAAGTTATCTCAAAGCTGGAACCATTTGGCGTAAAAGATATCTCGGATGAGAATTTAGATTCTATTTCGGAATTTCTTGCTGTCAGGCAGAAAAACTGGCAGTACCATCAAAAACAAAAAGCTGAAATCGAAAATCAAACCAATGAACTTGCATCTGAGATAAAAAGTCTTGATGCCATAATGCAAACACTCAGTAAAACATTAAAGGAAAAACAAGGTGTGCTTGATATACACAAAAAGGACATTGATGAGCTGACTTCTGAACGTAACAGCCTGTATGGTCAGAAAAATCCGGATACAGAAGAAGCCCGGTTGGAAGGCTTTGTTGCTAAAGCTGAAAAAGCTGAAAAAGAGGTAAGAAATAGCCTGGATCAGATCAGGCAGCGGTTGAATGACTTAAAGACCCGCATTGCAGTATTAAAAGAAAATACGGCCATGAGGAAACCTGAGCTGTACAGCCTTGAAACATCTTTTAAGACTATCTGCGAAAAAGCCGGTTTTGAGGATGAGCCGACATTTATTTCGTACCGACTTCCCGTTGATGAAAAAAATAAATTGAGTCAGCGAGCCAAAGCACTTGATAACAAACAGTCTGACATTGCAACTCGAAAAAAAGACAGGGAAACCCGTTTATTCCAGGAAACAGACAAAAAGATTACTGAAGCTCCGTTGGATGATCTGAAAAATGAACAGGCTGCAATTCTGAAATCCATAAAAAAACTTGGCGAGGAAATTGGAGCTATAAAGCAAAAGCTTTCAGACAACACGGATGCAAAGGCCAAACATCAACAGAAACTGGTGTTAATCAAAGCACAGAAAACAGAATGCACAAGATGGAATGCGCTGCATTCATTAATAGGTTCTGCTGATGGAAAAAAATACAGAAACTTTGCCCAGGGACTCACCTTTGAATTGATGGTCTCTCATGCCAACAGGCAGCTTGAAAAAATGACCGACCGCTACCTGCTGGTCAGGGACGACGAACAACCTTTGGAGCTGAATGTTGTTGATAATTATCAGGCCGGTGAAATCAGATCCACCAAAAATCTTTCCGGTGGAGAGAGTTTTATTGTCAGCCTGTCATTGGCTCTTGGGTTGTCAAAAATGGCCAGTCGCAAAGTTCGTGTAGATTCCCTGTTTCTTGATGAGGGCTTTGGCAGCCTGGATGAAGATGCCCTGGAAACCGCCCTGGAAACCCTTTCCGGGTTGCAGCAGGATGGTAAGCTGATCGGCATTATTTCTCATGTGCCGGCCTTAAAGGAACGAATCAGCACACAAATAACTGTCCAGGCGGTGTCCGGTGGTAAAAGCACTATCAGTGGTCCGGGATGTGAGAGAACCCTTATGCCCGTCCGATCTTTGCGTTAAATGTGCTGAGGCTATCCATATGTGATAAATTTATTTCTATTGAGCCTCTTGCAGAAACATCCATCTGCGTTAGGAATAATTGCTACATTCATCTTGTTTGCCTTTATTTTGAGTTCTTCCAGCAATTATTTCTCAATTTCGCTAAGTTTTGCCTTTTTTAGCGCATAGATATCCCTTAACCCCTGATTTGAGGTCTGATTATTGTACATTATGTATCTGACAAGAACCTATGTGACAAAACGAAGCAATTGATCCGCCGTCAAAGCCAATATCCTGAACATTAAATGTGTCATAACTTTGGCGCAACCTCGAACACGAACCATTCTGCCGCCAAATTCATCCTTTAGCCGGCCATTGACTCTTTCAACATTTGATCTTTCGTTGTAACGTATATCTTCAGGTCGTTCAAAGTTTATAATGTCTGTCCGTTGACCTTCCGCCTTTAGCTCTTCTTTCAGTTTTTTGTTACTGCGGGGATTGATATCAATTACGGGAACATGGCCCAAAGATTTACTGTGCTCCTTGATAATTGGTGCATCATACGCGGAATCCATCAGATTATACAAGCTTTTCACTCTTTGATTCGTCAGCTCCGCCAGAGGTAATGCTACCTGACTGTCATGTACGGATGCCGAGGTTAAAACACAACTTACCGGAATATGACCGTCTGCGGCATCAATATGCAATTTATATCCAATCCAGGTTTTCTTGTAGCCCTTGCTGTTTTTCTTTGTGCCAACATCACAACTTTGCGGCAAGTCTTCTAACATTTCATCTGTAGTCATTGACTGTTGCCGTTCAAGACGCGTGAGTTCTTTTACGCGTCTTTCTCCCTTTTTGGGACGGCCTCGCTTGCGCTTTGGCTTTTGTGCACTGGATTTAGCCTTGGGCGCTAAAAATATCTGACCCACTTATGCTAACAATTGGTTAATTCTCGTAATATTGATAGCTTTGAAAAATCGGCAACTAGTTTACTTGCTGTATTTGCCTGCGTTCCCAATAATTCAGAAACCTATTTAATTGTAACGATAGGCAGTTGATACAAATATGCAATTAACTTCTGCGCATTCTTTTGTCTTCTAACATGAAATGTAGGAATCCTTTCTCTTTCAATTTGCTCTTTTAATACCAGTATAGCCTTAAAAACCTCTATTGATTTTGCGGCAGTTTCGCGCAAGCCAAATAAAAAGAATTTCACCCATGCAATCATTTCATTATTTGTTCTCACCGCCATCAAATTATTATAATACTCAGCTTTATGACGCTCAAAAAAATCAGATATATATAGTGCCGGCTTTGCAAGCAACTTAAAGCTAATCAGATAAAGAACAATCAACAATCTTCCAAGTCGTCCATTGCCATCAAAAAATGGATGAATAGTTTCAAACTGATAATGAACAATGGCGATCTTTATTAGATGCGGAACATGAATCTCATCATTATGCATGAACATTTCCAGATCGCTCATTAAATCTACGATGCGTTCATGGTGCGGCGGCACAAAAGTTGCATTTTTTAAACTCAAGCCAATCCAGTTTTGACTTACACGGAATTCACCAGGTTGCTTATGTTTACCCCGCACCCCATGCAGCAGGATTTTATGAGTTTCCTTGAAAAGTCTATTAGATAAAAGAAGCTGTTCTAACTCTTTAATCGCAAAATTGATTCCTTGAATGTAGTTTTGTACTTCTTGCCAATCGTCTTGATTTTCAGGATTGATATTCTGCTCATCAATTAAAGCTTCTTCCATATTTGTCCGGGTGCCTTCGATTCGAACAGAAATAAAGAAGACAAGTATGAAAGTAAAATAAATTCATTCAGAATACTGTGTAAGAAACTCGGTTGGTTTGATCTGGTCAAGGCGGAAAAGCAGTGATGATGGCATATGCCGGTTTAAAATGACTGGGCTTTTGAGATTTTCAGTTGAACCCAGGTATTGTATCTAATTCGATATAAAATTTTTATTCAGCATAATCGTTCCATTTAAGCAGGCTGAATTGTTCGAGATTTATAAACCCGGAAAGTAATATGTTTTTATCAATACTTTGATTGACTGAATTGTTAATAATTTTTGAATATATTTCCAGCAGATTTTTTCTGTAAGTTGTTTTGTTGTAATTATTGAAAACAGCATTCATGTTGTTTTGTATCAACTCGTTATTGTTTAACAAACCATTTGCGGGACGGGAAAGATGTGGATTAAGCATGATTAGTTTTTTGGCCTTGTTTTTACTTGATAATATATGAGAAATTATCTGTTTCTGAAACGGTTCATAAAGCAGTCCAAAATCAATATTGTTATTTCCGGTTATTTTTGTAAAAGACTCTTGTATCTTTTCTTCATCAATTTTGAAGTTGAATAGAGAACAGTTTCTTAAAATACACGCCTTCCAAACCTCATAAAATTTATTTTTGCCTATCCATTCAAGAGGAACAACAAGTTTATCATAAAGATGATCAAGCCTGATCCCGTTTTTTTCAAAGTCATGGCATATGTCAGGAAGTTTTCTTCCAAGAAGGATTTTTTTTGCTGTCCACGGTTCCAGAAAAGAAAAACCAAAGCCTTCAGTTATGCTTGTAGTAATAATAAATTTTGCTGAAAGTACAAGCTCTGAAAAATCATTTTTTAAGCCTGCTTCAAATTCTACATCAAGATTGTTTTTACTGACAAAATTTTTCCATCCAACGTAGCTGATAATATCGGAAATACTGTTCGGAGGAAGAGTTATAATCAGGGTTTCATTGTTTTGGAAAAAAAGAGATAGAAGTATTGCTTCACCAATATTTTTTCTTCTTATAGCGCGTATGGGATATAGAACGTAGTCTTTGGCACACGATTTCTTTTTATCGAAATCAATTGGTTCAATTGTATTGAATATTTTATGAAGACCCTGTTTTTTCAGGCCGGATTTAAGCAATATATTGTAATCCCGCGAGTTGATTACTCCGTAATGACAATCTGAAACATATTTTTCAGAAAAACAGGATAAAGGGCGCCCGTCTTCAGCAAAATCGTGGATTTGTAAAAAAAGCTTTATTCCTTTTTTTTGAAGAATTTTGAGAATTTTTAACAGATTTGTATTTTTGGCAAGCATGGGATTGTGAACATGGAGAACATCGCATCCATTCTTCCATTTTGAAAAAACAGCTTTAATGATGTTGTCGGCAACTTTTTCGGGCTTGTATTCTTTTTGTGACTGGCTGTCATAGCCAAGGCCGGGAATATGCACTGCATCAGCAGGAAATGAGCTGTCAGAAAGTTCTCCTGATAGTACAAGAACCTCACATCCTTCTTTGAGAGCTTCTACCTGATGTTTTAAAACAGTTGTAACTCCGCCTTTCTTCAGGTGATAATGGATAAATGCTATTTTCATTAAGTTTGTTATTGTAACATCAATATTGCTGGAAAAAATATTATTTCGTTCACAACTCGTTATTATGACTAAAATTATTATCACAAAAAACGTTTAAGGTAAAGAGCGACTTTGGGCGGGGCATTGATACAATGTAAAAAACGTGATTTCCAATTGTTTGGATATATAATGTTTGCCTTACCATTTTATCCATGTTACCATTTTTTGTTTTATATGCATTTAATCTTAAACGGGACGTGGATAAAATGACTTTCGCAAACAGGTGCATGGATTTGCGGAAGTTAATTCGTCCACGTTTCTTAATTAGAAGGACTGAGAAAAATATGAGTTTTGAAAATTTGGATTTAATTGACGAGTTATTAAAGGCGGTTAATGAACTCGGTTTTGTTGAACCAACCCCAATACAAACAGATGCAATTCCTGAAATTATTGGAGGGGACAGAGATCTTGTAGGGCTTGCCCAGACCGGAACAGGTAAAACAGCAGCTTTTGGTTTGCCTATGATCCAGTTAATTGATTTTGATCTGACACATACTCAAGGGCTGGTAATTTGCCCCACCAGGGAACTCTGTTTGCAGATTTCGGATGATATTAAAAAATTATGCAAATATGTAAAAGGTGCCAAGGTTGTTGCCGTTTATGGTGGTGCAAGTATTGAAAATCAGAGAAATAAGATAAAAAAAGGTGCTCAGATTATTGTGGCAACACCGGGGAGGTTGCTTGATCTTATTAATAGAAAGATAGCAAAGCTTTCTAAACTTTCATATCTGGTTCTTGATGAAGCGGATGAAATGCTCAATATGGGTTTTCAGGAAGATATAGATGCCATTCTTGAAAATACGCCATCTCATAAAAAGACCTGGCTGTTTTCCGCAACAATGCCCAATGAAGTTGCAAGAATTGCAAAAAGATATATGAAAAATCCGGTTGAGATAACCGTAGGGAAAAAAAATAGTAGCGCGGAAAATATTTTGCATGTGAATTATGTCGTTAACGAAAAAGACAGGTATCAGGCGTTAAAACGGATTATTGATTATTACCCGGATATTTATGGCCTTGTGTTTTGTCGCACGAGAAAAGATACACAGGAAATAGCAGAAAAACTGATCAAAGACAGCTATAATGCTGATGCCCTTCATGGTGACCTTTCTCAGGCGCAGCGAGATAAAGTCATGCGCAGCTTTAAAGCCAAATCTATTCAAATTCTTATTGCAACGGATGTTGCTGCCCGCGGGATAGATGTTCAGGATATCACCCATGTTATTAACTATAAACTCCCCGATGAGGCGGGAAACTATACTCACAGGAGCGGCAGAACGGCAAGAGCCGGTAAGGCGGGAATATCCATCGTCATAATTAATTCACGGGAAAAAAGAAAACTTCAGTTTATAGAAAAAAAAGCAGGAGTTAAATTTAATTATGAAAAAGTCCCGGAAGGACATGCAATTTGTGAAAAACAGCTCTATTCCATGATTAACAAAATAGTAAAAGTTAAAGTGGATCAAAAGGAAATCGGGCGTTTCCTGCCACCGGTTTATAATACATTAAACGGTCTTACAAAAGAAGAGCTCATTCAAAAGTTTGTTTCAATTGAATTTAACCGTTTTCTTAATTATTATAAAGCTTCCAAAGATATAAATGTATCTCTGGGGAAAAAGGAAAATGCTTCTCGTAATGTAAAAAAAGAACGACAAAAAAAAATAGCACCTGGAAAATCGAAACGGTTTTTTTTGAATGCAGGCTCTATGGACAATCTAAAAAAAGGTGCAGTGATAAAAACTCTATGCAGCAGAGCTGGAATTAGCTCTGAAAAGATTGGTCCAATAGAAATCATGCGGGAATTTTCTTTTTTTGAAGTTGAAACAAGTGTTGCGGCTAAAGTGTTAAAATCAATGAAAGATGCAAAAATTGATGGTCAAAATATTCGGGTTCAATATGCTGAAAACAAGAAACCGCAAACCAAACGATCTAAAAAAAATAAAAGAAAAAGCTAACCGGACAGCTCCATCACTCTAAATATTTCGGTCTTCAAAGCCTCTATATGAAACGGCTTGGCGAGCCTGCCCTTGAATCCATAGTCAATGTAATTGGCCATGACAGGATCTGTGGAGTAGCCGCTGGAAACAATAACCTTTGCTTTGGGAGCAATGGCAAGAAGTTTTTTGATCGTCTCTTGACCGCCTATGCTGCCGGGAATGGTTAAATCCATAATCACAATATCAAACGGAGGGCCGTCTTTATTGGCAGATATATATTTTTTAATCGCCTCTTTTCCGTCAACCGCCAAATCGACTGTATATCCACATAATTTAAGCATTTCTGCTGATACATTCCTGACCATTTCTTCGTCATCCATTATTAGAATGTGTCCTGATGTGGGCGTTGGTTTTTCAACCGTATTCGGATGAGTCGTGGCTGCTGGTTTATGAGAAAACTTCTCAGCCGGGAGAAAGATGGTAAAAGTTGTGCCGATGTCAGGTTTGGAAGCAACGCTGATGTGTCCGTTATGTTGGGTAATGATACTATGTGCTGTTGCCAGGCCAAGTCCGTTGCCGGTCTGCTTGGTGCTGAAATAAGGGTCAAATATTTTCTCCATGTTCTTTGTGGAGATGCCGACCCCTTCATCCCGTATGCTGAGCTTGACAAAATTTCCGGATAAATGCCTTGCCGTACTTTTCTTACGATATTTAATATTTTCCGCTTTGATATACAGACTGCCTCCATCGGGCATGGCTTGTCTGGCATTGATAATCAGATTTGCGATTACCTCGCTGATTTGTCCTTTATCTGCTTTAACATTCCATAAATCATCAGGCAGGTTAAAACGTGCTTTTACATTGCTGCCACTCAAATTGAACCTTATTGAAGTTTGAACAACCTCTTGCAGGTTTACCTCTTCCAATATGGGATCACCGCCTTTTGCAAAGGTCAG
>DAOURZ010000197.1 GCA_030627475.1 Deltaproteobacteria bacterium
AACCTTAAAACGTTTTTCTGCGATAAAGTCCGTTAACCCCCCAAGAAAAGGTTGGATACGGGCAATCCGTGATGCTTTGGGGATCAGCACCCGCCAACTTGGAGACAGACTTGGGGTGAGTAAATCCCGGATAACACGCATTGAACAGGATGAAGTGGGTGGAAGTGTGACTCTGAAAACCATGAGACGAATGGCCGATGCATTTGACTGCGTGTTTGTTTATGGATTTGTTCCCCGGAAAACGCTTGAAGATACCCTGAAAAACCAGGCCATTCATGTTGCAAAAAAACGAATGTCACGTGTTGCTCATACCATGGTCCTGGAAGATCAGGGATTGTCTGAGGACGAGCAAAAAAAGGCCTTTAAAACTGTTGTAGATGAATTGATCGAAACCATGCCTAAATCATTGTGGGAAGTTGATAAATGAGCATAGATTATTCGGACGGTGCTACTCCATTGGAATATGATGAAATGGAAGGCCTTTTACTGACACACATTACCACCCGTGCCGAACTTGACCGATGGGAAATGGACAATATAAATCATGCCTACCAGTGGGCTGACCGGTTAAAACACAGAAACATTCTGAACGAGGACTTTATATGCCTTCTCCATAAACGGATGTTCGGTAATGTCTGGAAATGGGCCGGCCAGTTCAGAAAATCCGATAAAAATATCGGTATACCTTGGATTGAGATTGCAGTTGAACTGAAGCTTTTGTGCGATGATGCAAATGCCTGGCTTGAATTTAATACATATCCGCCTGATGAATTTGCAGCAAGGTTCCATCACAGGTTGGTGTATATCCATCCGTTTGCCAATGGAAACGGTCGGCATGCAAGGCTGATGGCTGATTTAATCCTTGAAAAACTTTTTAAAGCTCCACCGTTTACCTGGGGCAGCGCTATTCTTACAAAACAGGGAGAAAGCCGGTCAGTTTATATCAGAGCATTAAAAGCCGCTGATAATCATGACTATTCGTTGCTAATGAAGTTTGTGAGATTGTGATAGAAAGAGGTTTTATGTTTTGGATGCTGCTTTTGTTTCTTTAGGTTCTGAATCTTCATTTATCTTTAAAATTAAAAGTTTCCCAAATGAATCGTTATGCTATAATGTTAATAGCTTAGAATTAAAAGTGACTATTTAAGATTTAAGACTGAATCCAGACTCCAGTGCCCATAACCATAAGGGTCTGACAGCGATATCTCCTTCCGGGACTTTTATTTCCTCCTCTGTACGCTCTGTCAGCAACAATCCGTTTTTTACACCTAATTCTGACATTGCCTCCTGGAGGCCGGCCAATTCTCTTTGCCTGGTCGCTCTGCCGGCCATCTCCCATGTGACATTAATGAGCAACGCATCTCCACTTTCATGGCGGGAATAAAAGTCAACCTCCTGTTTTTTTTGAAAGTAAAAGATCTCATATCCCCGACGCTGCAATTCAAGGAAAACAAAATTTTCTGCCAACCTTCCTATATCCTGTGAAAAACGAAAAGCAACAGCATTCCGCATGCCAACATCAGCAGCATATATCTTTCGTGGTGTCTTGATCTGCTCCCTGTACTTGAATGAAAATTTCGGAAGTTCGTAAAGCAGGAAAGCCTCCTGGAGGAACGAAAAATAATGACGAACGGTCTCCACAGAAGGTAGAGCCATCTCTCTTGCCAATCCGCCATAGCCTTACCCTATTGCATATATTGGTCAAGGCATAGACGCCCAACTTCTTTAACAGGTTGATATTTTTAAGCCCGTGCCTGAAAGCTACATCTTTGTATAGAATATCCTCGAAATATTGCGTCAACAATATTCGCTTCTTGTATTCATCAGTTTTGAGAACCGCCTCAGGAAACCCACCCCACTTCAAATAATCATGAAAAAGTGCGCCTATTTCGACCTTCTGCTTCAAAGTATCAAGCAGGTTTTTTGCATGTACATCCTGATAAAATATGAACTCCCTGAATGTAAATGGGTGAACATTAAAGGAAATTTGTCTTCCAGTCAATAAAGTGGCCAGCTCTGAAGACAAAAGCTTGCTGGATGAGCCGGAAATTATAACCTTCACGCTTTGATCTGTGCGGATCCTAACCCAGCGTTCCCAGAAAGGAACATCCTGAATTTCATCAAGGAAAAGGAAGATTCTGCCTGAGGGCCTTACAATTTCTCTGAAAGCTGTCAGGATATTATCCAACAAATCCAAGGATAAATACTGAGTGAAAAGAGGTTCTTCAAAATTTACATAGAGCAGACACTTCTCATCTGTTCCTTGATTAACCAGTTCCTCCATAAGTTGGAACATAAGGGTGGATTTGCCGGATCGCCGGATGCCGATCAGAGCCAGTATTTGTCTGTCCGGAAAAAAGCGGCTTATCTCCGGCAAAGACAATCGCGGAACCGTATCCTGAGCCAGATTAACACCGCCCCATATATTCCAGTTTTTCAGCACATCTATTATTTGGATAGAAGACAACATAACATTTAACCATCACAATGGATATTATTGTTTGTTATTAACCATCTTGATGGACATTTTGTTAACTCTTTTCTCGATAAACTGCCTGCCCTTCGCTCCATGCTCCTTGCCTATTCTTTCGTCAATCTATGAAATCCACTATGAGTAACCGGTGTTGAAAGTAAGTTTTCCGGTTCAGTTTTTGCTATGAGCGTAAACACCTCTATCTCCCCTCAAAGAAAGGCGTAGCTATTTTGTCTAACCTATTAGAGGCATTAAAGGGGACTGGTGACTTTGTTAACTTATCCATTGCCTGAATTCAAAGATATAGCAAGAACACATATTATCAATGGTGCCCAACTGAAGCTTCTTTATCCAACTGATGATTACATGGATAATAATAAAAAACGGTTGAATTTAAATAACAATTCTCTCGTTATAAAAGTTAAATTCGGATCAAAATCTTTTCTTTTCCCGGGTGATATTATGGCCGAAGCAGAAAAAGAGCTTGTTGTAATTTCAGGAGATGATCTATCAAGCAATGTTCTTATAGCTCCTCATCACGGCAGTAAAACATCGAACAGCGAATCCTTTATTGATCTTGTTAACCCGGAAATTGTAATTTTTTCGACAGGCTGGAAAAATAGATATAGATTTCCGCATCAATCGGTTTTAAAAAGATATAAAGATCGTGGCTGTCGTATATTACGTACCGACAGCCACGGAGCCGTCACAATATATAGTGATGGTAAATCGCTTGAAGTTTTAAAAAGCCCGCTATAGCTGCTTCCCCACGACAAATTTTTTGAAATTTGGTCGCGAATCCTATTGCCTGTTTTGCTTTTGGTTGTGTATCTATCAATTACCTTTTAAAGCCGGTTCTTGTAATTGGCCTTATATTCACTTTATTACTCTTTTTCATTGTATAGGAAATTATAAAATGGAATTCTCTTTAAAGTGAGTGAATATAAACGTTCACGCTGTTATTTTAATCCGCCCGAAGGGCGCTTTGTTCATCAGGTAACTGTCGAACATAAGTTTTTCCTCAAATAAAAAAAGGCCTCAATCAATGAGGCCTTTTTTTATTGTATAGGAAACTATAAAATTACGTTTGCAATATATTGAAATCATGATATATAAAATGACACTATGGCAACCAAGTCAATAAAAGCAATATTTCGTGATTGGTGTGTATCTTATATTTATTGAGTTATCAGTTAGATATTCAGAACTACATTGGGATTCGATTATTGAAAATATTGAAAAGATGATCGGGTGTGGTGATCCTTACAACTGGTATGCTGAATATGTTTGTCCCCACTGTGGTAATAAGAAACAAGTTCCGTGCTCTGCTCCAAATGTAAAGAAGAGATGCTGTTGTGGCGAATATGGCATCCTAACTACGGAGAGATATTCGATCTTTCCAGAGATGGCCCATTTGAATATGATATAAAAGATAAAGAAAATCAGACAATTCAAG